>NZ_JAPZSO010000217.1:0-14595 GCF_027531715.1 Microcystis sp. LE19-8.1F
AACCCTTATAGAGAAAGGCATTTAGCGATTTTTGTCAATTGTTTTTGCTCTAGAGCGAACTAATCAATTAAGTCTCTTGCCAGATAAGGATTTAGTCGATTTATGCCCCCCTATCGAACCATACCAAGTAACGAAGAACCTTAAGTTTTAAGCTTTAAATGATATTATTCACCGCTCACTCTTCACTCTTCACTCTTCACTCTTCACTAATTACTGTTTACTGATTACTGATTACTGATTACTGATTACTAATTACTGTTCACTGATTACTGTTTACTGATTACTGAAAATGACTTACTGTTTAGGAATTATCAATCGTTTTGGCATTGTTATGGGGGCGGATTCTCGCACGAATGCGGGAGTCGATTATATCTCGGCCTATCGGAAATTATTTGACTTTTCGGTATCGGGAGAAAGAGTAATTATGGTCTGTACATCGGGCAATTTATCGATTAGCCAAGGAGTGATTCACGAACTAAAAAGAGATCTGCACAATCAAGAGGATAAAAATCTCCATTCTCTGACTCATCTCTACGATATCGCCCACTATATCGGTGATAAAAGTCGTCAAGTACAAGCTAGGGAAAGAACTTGGCTAGAAAAAGATAATATTGATTTTAAATGTAAGTTTATTCTTGGGGGACAAATTAAAGGAGAAGAACCGCAATTATTCCTGATTTATCCCCAAGGAAATCATATTCAAGCCACCAAAGAAACGCCCTTTTTACAGATAGGTGAAACTAAATACGGTAAACCGATTCTCGATCGTACCATTACCTATGATACACCCCTAGAGGAAATGGCTAAATGTGCCTTACTTTCCATCGATTCGACCATGAAATCGAATATTTCCGTCGGACCGCCTATCTATTTGAGTATGTATGAAGCTAATAGCCTAAGCCTACGTCATAAGTTACAATTGCGCCTAGGAGATCCCTACCTAGCCAAAATGCGGAAACTCTGGGAAGATTACGTCCGGCAAGCTTTCGAGGCTATGCCCAATGTGGAATGGCATTATACCGATGAAGACCCAAAAGAAGATATCATAATAGATTAAGTAACTCTTTGTGAATTAACTTTACAACTCGATGATCATTGTTACCTTGATGTTGGCAGGTAGTCTAGCTTGGTTTTTTAGTAGCCTTGCTGGTGGGGGCAGCCCCCTGATTCTACTCCCCGTTTTAGGTTGGTTTCTCGATGCTGCCGTCATTCCTCCAGTTTTAACCACGGGGATGCTACTCGGTAACGTCCAACGCATGGGAATGTATTGGCGGGCCATTGACTGGCCCTCGACGGTGTGGTATTTACCCGGGGCAATTATCGGATCTACCCTCGGCGCTTTTGTCTTTGCCCATTTACAATTCAAATGGTTGCCGCTAGTTTTGGGAATTTTTCTGGTTTTCTCCTCGCTTAAACAATTATTTCCCCAAGAAGAAAATCCTTTTTTTGAGATTAAAACTTGGTATTTTATGCCCTCGGGATTTATCTACGCTTTCCTCTCAGGATTAGTCGGTAGTACCGGCCCGATGATGAACCTGTTTTATATCAACTATGGGCTAGTTAAAGAACCAATGGTGGCAACGAAATCCGTTCACATGGTAGTAGTTCATGTGGCCAAATTAATCGCCTACGCAGCTTTTGGAGTTTTACATCTGCCCTTTCTCGGTTACGGTTTATTATTAGGATTAGCGGCCTGGCCGGGCAATTGGTTAGGACAAAAAGTTTTAGAAAAAATGAGTCCCCAGCAATTTAAACAAGCAGTGATGTTATTCGTTTCGATGAGTGGCCTATTGATGATCTGGCGAGAACGCGGCATCGTCTTTTAAAATTTTGCTGACAAGGGGACAAATTTTGCTAGAATACTAAATAAAGGCAAATTGTACTAAAACAGTGTAATACGCCGATCACCGTTAGATTTGCTCCTTGATTAACCCCCTAGCTGAAAATGACAGAAATCGCCAATTTTACCCTCGAACAAGGTTTAGAACGCTACCAACAGGGAGAAAGCGCCGCCAGTTTATTGCCCGAATTTAAAGAATTAAGCGATCGCAGTCCGAAAAATGCCGCCGTTTGGTCCTGTTTAGCTTGGTTATATATGCTCACCGATAAACCGGAATTAGCCCTAAAAGCGGCCCAAAAAGCCGTTAAACTCGATAAAGTTTCCCCCCAAAACCGGATCAATTTGGTTTTAGCTATGTTAGAAACCAAAACCGCCGGAGTTAGAGAACATATCGAACTGGTGCAACAATTAGTTAGTTTAAACAAAGAAGTTCGCCAAGAAGTGGATGAAAATATCGCCGATGGTTTAGCTAGAAAACCCAATTGGAAAAGTTTAGAACGCGTCAAAGCTTGGTTAAATGAATAAGAATATGGAATTATCAAAACAGTTATTACTCGGCTTAAAAGCCAATGATTTTCGGCATCCCATCGACCTAGAGGCCACTAATTCCCTTAAACAGTTGCCTGGGTTAGATATAGCCGTGAGAAGTTTGTTAGGTTCGGTCGCTGAGGAATTCTTTTACTTAAATAATATTGCTGCTAGTGTTTTGGTGGGGGAAAAACAATTACCCGACCTGCATAATCTCCTCCTAGAAGCTTGCCGAGTTCTCGACTTAGAACCACCTCAATTATACATTCAACAAAACCCCGTTCCTAACGCCTATACCTTCGCCATGCGCGGCAAAAAACCGTTTATGGTGATGCACACTTCCCTAATTGAAATGCTAACTCCCGCAGAAATTCAAGCGGTAATGGCCCACGAATTAGGTCATCTCAAATGTGAACACGGCGTTTATCTCACTTTAGCCAATATTATGGTCCTAGCGGCGGGATTACTGCCCAATTGGGGGACAATGTTAGCACGATCCCTACAGGAGAGAATGTTAGCATGGGTGCGCTGCGCCGAGTTTAGCTGCGATCGAGCGGCTTTATTGGCAGTTCAAGACCCAAAAATCGTCATGTCGGTGTTAATGAAGTTAGCCGGAGGTTCCCCCAGTCTCGCACCTTTATTAAATTTAGAGGCTTTTATCGATCAGGCCAAGTCCTACGATGCCGTCAGCGCCTCGGAAATTGGCGAAATGTTAAAGGGTTTGCAAACCCAACAGTTAACCCATCCCCTCCCCGTCCTACGCGCGCGAGAAATCGATCGTTGGGCTAGTTCCCCCGATTATCACAATTTGTTAAAGGGGCCAAAAATGGGTTATAATGATAAAGCTAATGCCAAGGGCGAATGGCGAAATTGGTAGACGCACCACACTCAAAATGTGGCGAGGCAGCCCCTCATGTCGGTTCGAGTCCGACTCCGCCCATCAAATTACAGTAATTTCTGGCTATTATGGTCTAGAAATATCCCAGAATATTAGCCTAGTTTAGATTTGATTAGTTTTTCTCCTGATCCTCATACCTGTATTAAGAATAAAATTATTTATCTCACACCAGGTCAGAATTTCTGGGTCTAATGTTCCCTTTTCTGGTGTACTGGGTTCTGGGATTGCCCAAACCACTAAATCTCTATTTTTTCTCCGTACTTGCTTAACATAAACTGGGTCAATATTGTCATTCATCAGATATTGCAACAGCATAAACTTTGACTTTTTGCTTGTCTTTCCCCTTTAATTTTCATTAATTTCTGTACGACAGTCGAAGGATTTTGTTTTGGTTCCTCACGCATTTTTTGAACCCATTCTCACCCATCAGCTATGTATTGCTTAACTTGTTCTTAGTTGTGGAGATAAGATAAAATTATCGCCTCAACTTGTTCTTAACTCAGGGAAGGATAAATCTTCGGGATTTCTTCGGGAGTGCCAGCGCAATAAATCTATTGATCAAGCATAGTTTCAATGCCAATCCGCAGACTTTTGCTCCGAAGGAACTGTTGGGATTAACCAAGGTTTGTTATAATTAATCTTATAGACAGTCGCTCGAGAGCAACAATATGTTAAATGCAGTGGAATTTAAAGCCAAAATCAAACAAGGTATCATCGAAATTCCCGAAGAATACCAACAGGACTTGAGGGAAGACAGCGAAGTTCAAGTTATTGTGATCAAACAAACGACGACTAGAACGAATTCAGAACTTAAAAATCAGGAAATTATCGATGATTTAACCGAAAATCCCGTTAAAGTCTCTGGATTTCTCTCTCGTGATGAAATTTATAATCGCCAATCGTAAATAAAAATGTTAACCAGCTTTATTGATACTAACATTTGGCTTTATCGGTTCTTTGAGGATCAACGAATAGAAGTTTTGGAAAGAGAAAGAAAGCGCATTATTGCCACTTCTATTACTGAAGAATCAAACTTGATTATTAGCACTCAAGTTATTAATGAAATTTCCGTTAATTTGCTTAGAAAAGCTAATTTTCAGGAAGAGAGGATTAGCTCTATCAATCGAGAGCTTTACAATCGTTGTCGAGTGGTAGAATTTAACTTAACAATTCTTGAATCCGCTTCTAATCTTCGCACTCAATACAGTTTTTCCTTTTGGGATAGTTTAATTGTAGCTAGTGCCTTAGCATCCGATGCTAGTATTCTTTACTCTGAAGATATGCAGGATGGGTTAATAATATCCAATCAACTAACTTTAATTAATCCTTTTCGATCGAGTTGATTATCAGTATGATATTATTGAATTACTCATTTAATCAATAGTGATGAATAGGCAACAAAAGCGAGTTTTATCTCTATTTTCTGGCTGCGGGGGAATGGACTTAGGATTAGAGGGAGGTTTTTGGGTACACCAAGACTGTGTTAATGAAAATATTCATCAAGATTGGATAGTAGAAAGACGGGAATCATGGCTAAAACTACCGCGCACTACTTTTGAAACTGTCTTTGCTAATGATATAACTAAAGCTGCTCACAATGCTTGGATTCCCTACTTTGAAAAAAGGGGTAAAAAGAATGTATTTCACTTGGGGAGTATTGTAGATTTAGTCAAACAAGCAGAAAAAGGAGAGTTTCAGTTTCCCAGTAATATCGATGTAGTAACGGGAGGTTTTCCCTGTCAAGATTTTAGTGTTTCAGGAAAAAGAAAGGGGTTTAATTCTCACAAAAGTCACACGGGTAAACTACTAGACGAGAGTGAAGATAGTTTTCAGGATAATCGCGGAAAACTTTATTATTGGATGAAGAGAGTTATTGAATTAACCTTACCTAAAGTTTTTATTGCTGAAAATGTCAAAGGTTTAATCTCTTTGGCTAATCTTAAAGATATAATTGAAGATGATTTTAGTGCCATTGGTAAAGATGGATATATAGTTATCCCTAAACTTCTCTTTGCTCCCGATTACGGAATTACCCAAACTAGGGAAAGAATTATCTTTATCGGTTTAAATAAAACCTATTTAAAAGCAACAGCGATAGGACATCTAGAAAATAATGATATTTTTCCGCCTCCAACCCATAAAGTTAAAACTTACAGTACAGTGGGTCAGATATTATCAGGTTTAGCAGAACCGGAAGATGAGTTATTTGACCTCTCACAAAAAAGTTATTCAAAAGCTAAATATTATGGTAAAACTCAGGGACAAATCGAGGTTAATTTACAGGGTTTAGGTCCGACTATTCGCTCGGAACATCACGGCAATATTGAATTTAGGAGATTATCTTTAGAATTAGGGGTAAAGATAGTTAATGAGTTAGAAGCAGGGTTAAAAATGAGACGTTTAACTGTGCGGGAATGTGCGAGAATACAGACTTTTCCCGATGATTTTCAATTTGTGCGTCAACAAAACAAGGGAGATGGAAAATATTCACTTTCGGCTACGGATGGTTACAAACTAATTGGTAATGCTGTCCCACCTTTGCTTGCTTACCACATTGCTAGACACCTAGAACATCAATGGAATTATTTGTTTGAAGATATTTATTCAGTCAGCAAAAATTTATGTGTAGCATTGCCTTAATAATTGGGTGCATCTCATTTTTATAAATCTACTAAGTTGGGGTTTTTAAAGGGAACCTCTCTTTGAAAATTGGGCGTTACTTTCGATTTTATGACTCAATCCAAGCTTTTGGGGGGTTCTACCCCCCAAACCCCTCGCGCATTTGCTTTTCGGTGAGATGCTTACACGCAGTTGTTAATATACTTGTACCAATTTAAGATTCACCAATAATTGCCGATTGTCGCTATTTCTGCAAATGTGAGATGCAGCCTTAATAATTTCTGCTAATAATGTTTCTATACTTGCCATGGTTTACTAATCCTAAATTGAGAAAACAAATTATAATCTTTTTAGATGAACGTAGGTTGGGTTGAAGTATGAAACCCAACGCCCGCTCATGTTACGCTACCGCTAACCCATCCTACAAATAATTGTGCCTCCCTACTTAATTGGGCATCAACTCCTCAAAATCACAACTTGACACCTCACCCTTAAGATAACTGCCATAACCTGAGTTCGGAATCAGGGAAAACGGCAAAATTTCCCTAACCCGAACTAACCTTGATTACAAAACCTTATGGGTGTGAGAATGTTGTTTGACGTTATCCTCCGTCCGCACGACATGAACAGCATTCAAGATGCGTTTTTTCTCTAGGGAAAAGTTTAAATCGTCTTTTTGGCTGCCCAAGGGGATTAACCCTTGCAGGTGGGGTTGATTTTTGTAGGTGCGAGTGGCCGCAATCGCCCTTTCGACAAAATTCTCGCATAATTGGGCATTATCGGGGAAATTACTGGGTATTTGAGGATTATCGTCCTGAAAAACCTCTCCTAAAGCCATGGCGCGGGCAAATTCGTAGGAAGTGGGAATTCCTTTGACAATTGCCTCTAGGGCTGCCGAGGGAATCGGTTCTAACACCGCCACTTTTTCTAATTCTCCCTCCTGTTTGAGAAAACAAATCGCTAAACCGAATACACAATAATCATCTTTTGTCAAGTCAGAAATGTTTAAGAATTGTGTCGCTGTGGCCATTATTTTGATCCTGAGTCGCTCTTTATTTAATCTTGCGGGCGATGAGCGATCGAATCAAGGTTTTTATTAAGAGATATGAAGGAGAAAAATTTAGCTGGGTTGGGCGGCGCTAACGCATCCCCAGACGGAAAAAACTGGGAACTGTTAGACTAGAAACCAGCAGATTAACTGATAAACGAGCTTTATGTCACCCACTCTACTCATCTCCAAAGAACTCCCCACCCTGAAATATAATCCTAGTCTGGAGCGCTTTGATAGCTCTTGGGCGGCTCCTTTGTCCACTCTCCTGGGACTGGGACGGGCTGCCGGGGCAACTTTTATCGAATTTTTCCTCGAAAGAGTCAACTATATCAGTTGTTTAGCCGAAGATGACACCATCACCAGTCTCTCACCGAAACTATCTACAGGGGCAGGAATCCGCCTTTTTCGCGGTAAAGCTGATTGTTATGTCAGTACCAACGATTTAAGCTTCCAAGGCTTAAAAAATGCCCTAGAAAAAGGTTTATCGATTCTTGGTTTAAACCTACCCAGTCCTAACGCCTATATTCCCGAAATCAATCTGGAAATGTTCCGGGATTATGCCACGGTCAAAAATAAAGATATTTGGCTGAATAATTGCAGTTCTTTGCGAGAAATGGGTGATATTCTCCTAACTGCTAACGTTCAACTCAATCAGAAAGCCTCTCACGTCCAATCTCGTCGCGCCGCTTATTTTCGCGATTGGCAAGAAATTTTAGTTGCCGCTAGTGACGGCACTTTTGCCCGGGATATTCGCCTCACCCAATCGGTGGGCTATAATCTCCTCTGTGCCGATGGGACTAATCGTTCTAGCATTGGTAAACGGGTGGGTAGTACCAGTAATCCCGATTTTCTGCGGACGTGGAATGCCGAGGAATCGGCGGCAGAAGTGGCCGAATCGGCGGGTAAAATGCTTTACGCTGACTATGTAGAATCTGGCAGTTATCCCATCGTTATGGCCAATGAATTTGGCGGCGTTATCTTCCACGAAGCCTGCGGCCATTTGCTAGAAACTACGCAAATTGAGCAAAAAACCACGCCCTTTCTCGATAAAAAAGGCGAAAAAATCGCCCACGAAAATCTGACGGCTTGGGACGAAGGATTATCCGATAAAGCTTTCGGTACTATCGATATGGACGATGAGGGAATGCCGGCCCAGCGTACTCTCCTCATTGAAAATGGTATCCTAAAAAACTTCATTGCCGATCGCACCGGTTCAATTAAAACTGGCCATCCGCGCACAGGTAGCGGTCGCCGTCAAAACTACACCTATGCCGCCGCTAGTCGGATGCGGAATACCTACATCGCCCCCGGGGAATATACCCTCGATAATCTCTTTAATTCCATCGATAAAGGCATTTATTGCAAAAAAATGGGCGGTGGTAGTGTGGGGGCGACCGGGGAATTTAATTTCGCCGTCGAGGAGGCCTATCTTATCGAAAACGGCAACCTGACTAAACCCCTGAAAGGCGCGACTTTAATCGGTTCAGCCAAGGAGATTATGAATAAAATCTCTATGTGTTCCCAAGATTTAGGACTAGCGGCGGGTTTTTGCGGTTCCGTCAGTGGTAGCGTTTATGTCACCGTTGGTCAACCCCATTTAAAAGTCGATTCTATTACCGTTGGCGGTCGTTAATCATGGCTTTAGTGATTCTCTACTATTTCCTCATCGCCATCATGATAGTGGGGATAATTGGCGAACTGCTGCCCGCTGTCCCCGGCATGAGTTTGATTTTAATCGCCATGGTGGTGTGGGGTTTTGTCACCAAATTTGCGGGGATGGGGGTCGCTTTAACCGTGGCCTTTGTTGTCCTTCTCCTCAGTCTGGGGGTGGAATTCCTCGCTAGTTATCTCGGCGCCCAAAAAGTTGGGGCGAGCAATTGGAGTCAAATCGGGCTAGTAGTGGGTTTATTAGCGGGAATATTCGGGCTTTTACCCGCTTTACCCATTGGCGGCCCGATTATCGGCTTATTTGTCGGTCCTGTGGTGGGGGCTTTTTTGGGAGAATACGCCTATCGTCGCGATTTGGAATTAACCCCCCGTTTGCAACAATCCCTAAAAGTCTGTGTCGGTATCGTCGTCGGTACGGTTATCGGTCACGTTGCCAAAGCTATGCTGGCCACGGCTGCCGTTATCGTCTTTATTGTCACCACTTGGCCCAATCTCTCTTCAGTTATCAGTTATCAGTTATCAGTTATCAGTTATCAGTTTTCAGATTTGAGTTCTTTGTTTTTCAATTAATCAGCCATTTTTCTGATAAATATCACTTTTATCTAGCTGACTGCTGATGGCTGACCGCTCAATTCTACATTCATCTCATTTCTGACCAAATCTATGCCAAAAGTTGAAGATATCGCCCAAATCGCTAATTCTAGCGCCCAAGCTTTAGGAATTGCTAAATACGACATCTATGGTTCTTCTGTCGATGAAACCGATGTGGATGTGTTTCAAGGGGAACCCAAACAGGTACAAGCTTCCAATCGTTCCAGCGTTATCGTTCGCGTCTGGAATCGGGATAATCAAGTCGGTGTCACCTCTACCACCGATGTGGACCCGGTGGGACTGCAATTAGCCCTGAAAACCGCCCAAGAAGCCAGCTTTTTTGGGGTTAAGGAAAATGTCCCCGATTTTAGTCCCGCTGCCACCGCACCTACCACAGAAGTGGCCAGCGAAATGTCTAATCAAGCACCTGTATCCACTCTCGTCGATAAGTTATTAGCCGCCGAAAAATCCCTACTAACGGCCCATCCGGCTATTGCCAGTGTTCCCTATAACGGTTTGGGACAACAGCAGGTCAGACGTTTTTATCTCAATAGCGACGGGGCAATGCGTCAGGAAGCGCGTAGTTATGCCAGCGTGTATTTATACACCAAAACCGAACAGGAAGGCAAAAAACCCCGCAGCGCTGGTGCTTTTCGGGTTAGTCCGGGGCTGGAAAAATTAGATATCGATGGTTGCATCGAGGAAGCGATTACCAAAACTGTTAGCCATCTGGACTATCAACCGATTACCACGGGTAAATATTTGGTGGTTTTTGCCCCCCGCGCCTTTTTGAGTCTAATGGGAGCATTTTCTAATCTGTTTAATGCCCAAAATGTCCTTGATAAACAGAGTCTTTCTACTCCTGAATCCCTAGGAACACAAATCGCCGCTACTGCCTTAAATTTGTGTGATGATGCCCTCCATCCAGCTAATGTTGCCGCAGAAACTTTTGATAGTGAAGGCACTCCCACCCGTCGTGTGGAATTAATTAAAGAGGGGATTTTGAGTAATTTTCTCCATAGCACGATTACCGCTAAACGGATGAATACGGAACCGACTGGCAACGGTAACATTGGGGCAAAAGTAACGGTTAGTCCCCATTTTTATCACGTTTTTGCTAGTGCTAATCAACCAAAGAGCTATTCTTTGGAAACAGCAGAAAATGTGGTTTTAATTGATAGTTTACAGGCACTTCATGCAGGAGTTAATTCTCTACAAGGTTCCTTCTCTTTGCCCTTTGACGGTTGGTTAGTTAACAAAAATGAGCGCGTTAGCATCGATTCCGCTACCGTAGCCGGGGATATTTTAACACTGCTGAAATCGATTGTTTATCTGGAACCGGAAGCAGTTATTACTCCCAGTGGTGTTTGTCCCTACGTTTGGGTAGAGGGTTTATCAATCACAGGAGAAGCTTAACACTATATCGGACCAAAAATAGGGGGTATTAACAAGGGTAATACCCCCGCAAGATGGATGCTAATTTTATAGTCGTGGGTAAGGAGTGGCAAGTGCTGGGGTTCCAGAGAGGAAGTTTGAACATTATTACTAAAATTATCGGTACAGGGTTGAAATGCAGTAGAGCTTACCGAGGCTAACCTATCCCAATTGTAGCGGCGAATTGCGCTCGCCCTCTTTTAATAACTTCTGCTTATCATCATAAGTGGAAGAGAGTCACAAATATTAGATGCAGCCTGACTGACTCTAAATTATACAATTCATTCAATTCTGTGGAGATAACAGCTTTTAGAAAGTCGAACTTAATTTTCCCATCAAAATTAGGCTCGTCTTTTCCACTATCATAGCCTTTTTTTCAGGCACAGCAAACCCGAACCCATAACGAGGAGAGCTATTGTCAGGGATGGTTCAGGAATGGCAGGGTTATCGATACTGAGAGTATTAATGCCAATGGCGCGGTTATTAAAATCACTACTAAATTCAATGCGGCTAATCTCGGCCAACGCACTTTTTACCCCCAGAAAAATGGCAGAATTATCCAGTACTGTAGAAGATGTACCATTGACACTAAAACTATCCAAAAGATTGTCATTAATATCAAATGCTTTGATAGTACCAACAAAGTTCGGCTCATCATCCACAGCGATTTGCGCTCCAGCAGCCCTAACCGGTTGTGCGAAGCTAATCGAAATCGGGCCTGGGTTGCCAGGAGCGGGAAATAGACCAAACTGCAGCCCCGTAAACAAGAGAAAATCACCGTTAGCAAAGTTAGTCGGGATGCCCTGCGGAATAGGAGCCGTTTTAAAGACAAAAGGCGGTGTAATCGGCGGATTTATCGGATTAATATCTACATCTAAGCCCAATCCTCCGGCGGAAGTACCGGAAAAAGAAAAACCGAGAAAATCAGCGAAATTAGGGTTAAAAGGGTTTAAAACCTTGCCAAGACTCGACCAATCGATGGAATCATTACCCTTGAGGTCGGCACGATTAGTTACCAAGCTAACGGCAAAGCTGGGGCTGATAAGGGATAAAGAGAGAGAAACCGCAATAGTAGTAGATGTTAAGATTCTCATCCAGAAAATATCCTTAATTTGACTGCCTGATATTATATTCCTCTTTTTTTACCCTAAAATTTAAGTTTTAATAAGTATGAGGGTAAGGCCATCAGTTTTTATAGTTAAGAACTATTTTTCAGCCGGGGGAAACCAATTATCATCTAATGTTTGTTCGAGGGATATATGAGCGTCTGAATTGAGGGAAAAAAGCTGAGAAACTGATTTAATCGCCACTGGATAAACTTTATCATACATAGCTGCTAATTCTGGCCGTAAGCTGGGACTATCTTCTAAACGATGCTGAATTTGGGCGCGAAAATTGACTATTGCTGCCGCCCAATGATTACCTGACCGTTTTTTTTCTTCTTGCCAATAAGCCAGCTTTAAAAGCTGTTCGATAAGACGGGTTAACAGACTCATTAAAGCTCGTCTATCACTTTTCCTTATACTCTCGATTTCTTCAATTAAATTATCCAAATCCACCTGATCAAAATTACGCTCTTGTAACTGTTTTACCGTCTCTTTTAGCCATTGATTATAATCAGTTTCGTAGGCAGTTGACGACATAAGACCTCTTGTAAAAATCAAAAATTGTTGTTGGGGTTAGGAGTCAGTAGCCAGTAGTCAGGAGTCAGGAGAATTAAGAATGAATAATAATTCATTAAATGGTCTATTTACATATTTTATGCAATTTAATCCTTATTTTTGCCGTTTTTGAACCCTGAAAAATTAATTATGCAACAGGTTTATAATTTAACTCTCCATAGAAAATTACTTAAATGGCTTTCTAAGTAGGTAGGTGTTAAAAGTTCTCAGAAACCCCCCTTATCAAGGGGGGCAGGGGGGATCGAACCCACAATCCATAATTTAATTATAACCAGCTACTTATCTAGGGTTGGCTGAATAAATCTACTTTTCTGGCACAGGAGAATTAGGGTCAGTAAATTCTAGCAAATATACTCCATCCCCGTCTATTAAGAAATATTACCATAAACATGAGTAGATTAAGAAAGGTTAATGGGTGTATCCATTGATAGATAGGGTTTTTCGGCTATTGTACTAGATATCTATGGGGGAAATCCAGATATATTCTAGAACGTGAGGTGTGCAACCTGACGCGATTGCCCATAAAAATGCCAGGTTTTTGAACGTGGACTCGTTGAACCAAGAATCCCGAAGCGCTGGGGTGGGAGTATCAATCGGATTCTCTCAGGAAACCCGCTTTCTAAATTGCAGTAAGATTGAGGGCATAGTATGGCAATTTCGTAGGCGATGAAGGCAGCGGCAGTTATTGAACAGTACAAAAACGGGCGGCGGGATTTCCGGGGGGAATCCTTGCGGGGTGGTAACTTTCGCGGTGCGGACTTAGCGGGGGCGGATTTCAGTGGTTGTGATATACGCGGGGCAAATTTTAGTCGGGCGAATTTGACGGGGGTGAAGTTTGCCGGGGCGAAGGCGGGATTGCCGAAGCGCTGGGTGGTGATTTTGCTGGGGTTGGCTTTGGTGTTAATTGTGGTTTCGAGTTTTTTCTCCCTCGTAGCCGCTTTTATGACGAGCTTAATTTTTGATTCATCCAGTACAGAAAACCAAGTTATTGGTTGGTCCCCCTTAATCTTTATCATCCTCTTTTGCCTCATCTCCTGGCGCAAAAATATTTTGGCCGGAGCCGTAGCCGGAGCCGTAGCCCTAGCCGGAGCCGTAGTCGTAACCCTAGCCCTAGCCGGAGCCGTAGCCGGAGTCCTAGTCGTAACCCTAGCCCTAGCCGGAGCCCTAGCCGTAGCCCTAGCCGTAGCCGGAGCCGGAGCCGGAGCCGTAGCCGGAGCCGTAGCCGTAGCCGTAGCCGGAGCCGTAGCCGTAGCCGTAGCCCTAGCCGTAGCCCTAGCCCTAGCCCTAGCCGTAGCCCTAGCCCTAGCCGGAGCCGTAGTCCTAGCCGTAGCCCTAGCCGTAGCCGGAGCCTTGACGGTATTTTACTGTTGGCTCGGTTGGTTGACCCTTAAACAAGAACACCGCGATCCTTGGTTGCGTAAAATTGTGATAGCCTTTGCTGCCATTGGTGGCACCTCCTTTTTTCAAGCCAATTTAACCGCAACAGATTTTACAGGAGCCACCTTAAAAAGTACCAATTTTAATCAGGCAATCTTGAATAAAACAATTTTTAAACAAGCAATTAAATTGGAATTAGCCCGCCCCGGCAATACCTTATTAGCCAATCCCCGGGTTAGGGAATTTCTGATTGATTCCCGCACCGGAAGCGGAAAAGACTTTGCCCAAGCCAATTTACGGGGGGCATATCTGGAGGGGGCAAACCTGCAAGCTGCCAACTTGCGCCTCGCCGATATCAGTGAAGCCAGCTTGCAATACGCCAACCTTGCGGGGGCAAACCTCACCGAAGTCAACGCCGTCAATGCAGATTTGCGCCATGCTACCCTGACGGGTGCTTGCGTGGAAAATTGGAATATTGATGCCACCACCCAACTGGATGAGGTGGACTGCCAGTACATTTATCTGCTTAATGGGCAGAAAGAGCGCCGCCCCAGCAGTGGCGAATTTCAACCGGGCGAATTTACTAAATTATTTGCCGAAATGTTCGACACCGTTGACCTGATTTTCCGCAATGGGGTGGATTGGAAAGCCTTCATTGCCGCCTTAAAAATAGTACAAGTGCAGAATGAAGATACGCCGCTTCAGGTGCAGAGCATTGCCAATAAAGGGGATGGGGTGATAGTGGTAAAAGTCCATGTACCGTCCGACCTAAGTACAGGACAAAAATTGTAGGGAATGAAGAAAATCCCGATGATTAGGCAAAGAAGGGTTAAGAATCAGATGACGAAGATGGTCAAAACCTAAGCGAAAAAGACTCTTAGCACGACGACCGTGTTTCTTGAGGGGA
>NZ_JAPZSO010000229.1:0-1223 GCF_027531715.1 Microcystis sp. LE19-8.1F
ATTTTAGACACAAACAGGTTAATACCAAAAGATAGACAATCGAGTTAAGATTTGATATAATAGCCAAAAACCAGAGTATTTTACTTATGATACTTGACAAATTTTTGAACCTAGAAGGAACCTCTATTCAAGGCTATCGACACCTAGAAAATGTCGGTATAGTTTGACCAGTCGAATCGAAAAAGAAAAAAGCAACGGCTCGACTGATCTCGCCGAACGTCCTGTCCTCGTTGTGGGTTAGAGAGCGATAAACTACACCAAAATCATCGATATTTAGTCAAAGATTTACCAATCTCAGGACAACCAGTGTACCTACAAGTTAATCGTCGTCAATTTAAGTGCGATAATTGTCGAAAACCCTTGAGCGAAGAGTTAGATTTTGTCGCCAGTAAACGAACCTATACGAAAAGACTAGCCGAAAATATACTCGAACAATTAAAATCAGGAGATATTTTAAATGTTAGTCGAAGAAATGACGTAACGGAAGAAGAGATTCAAAGAAGGCTAGAGGACATTGCTGAAGAAATTACCGAGCCAGACCTATCGGAATTAAAAAGACTAGGAATTGATGAAATCGCTCTAGTGAAGGGACAAAAAAATTACTGTGCAGTTTTAGTAAATTTAGATACGGGAAAACTAATAGCTATTCTGGAGAAGCGAACACAAGAAGAGTTTAAGAAAACCCTTACGGGCTGGGGAAAAGAGGTGTTAGAGCAAATTGAAGAAGTAAGCATAGACCTTTGGTTGCCCTATAAAAATTTGGTGAAAGAATTGATGTCATCGGTTGAATTAGTCGCCGATAGATTCCATGTAATGAAACAAATTAATCAAGAGTTAGACGAACAGAGAAGAGCAGAAAAAAGAGCCGTAGAAGCGCAGAAAAATAAAAAACAGAAAGCGGAAAAAGAAGCGAAGCTAGAAGTTTTAAAGCGAAGTAAATATAGCCTATTAAAAAATGAAGAAGATTGAACGGAACCCCAAAAAATTAAACGAGAAGCTATCAAAGAAAATTGGCCAAATTTGAAAAAGATGCAGGAATTAAAGGAAGAATTCAGAAAGATTTATGAAACCTCAGAGAATCCGACAGAAGGACTGCTATCTATCTCGGAATGGTTGGCAAAATCCTCCATTGTTTTTACCAAGAGTTGTCAAACAATCCGAAACTGGTTTGGAGAAATCATTAGTTATTTCGAGCGAAGAACAACGAATGGGGTAGTCGAGGG
>NZ_JAPZSO010000133.1:0-38987 GCF_027531715.1 Microcystis sp. LE19-8.1F
AGGCTGGCAGCCGTCGGTAACGTTCGAGGGACTGGTAAAATTAATGGTAGATGCGGATTTAGCGGCTTTGGGGATTAATCTTAATAACGGTGGTGATAGCGGACAGTTATTAAAAGATTTGGCTTATCTTCGCAATCGTTCAATGACAACTGTGGATTAAAGAGGTAAAAATATGCTGAATTTAAGCGAACAAAGAATCGTCGTCACCGGGGGGGCCGGATTTTTAGGTCGGCAAGTAGTTAATCAATTAATTGCAGCAGGGGCAAATCCCGAAAAAATTACAATTCCTCGGTCCAAAGATTGTGATTTAAGAGTTTGGGAAAACTGTCAACGTTTAGCCGACGAAGAAGATTTAATTATCCATTTGGCGGCCCATGTGGGAGGCATCGGTCTCAATCGGGAAAAACCCGCAGAATTATTCTATGATAATTTGATGATGGGAACCCAATTAATTCACGCTGCCTATCTAGCAGGAGTGCAAAAATTTGTCTGTGTGGGGACAATTTGTGCCTATCCAAAATTTACTCCAGTACCTTTCCATGAAGACGATTTATGGTCAGGATATCCCGAAGAAACCAATGCGCCTTATGGTATCGCTAAAAAGGCTTTATTGGTACAATTAGAGTCTTATCGTTTGCAGTATGGTTTCAACGGAATTTATCTTTTACCGGTGAATTTATACGGGCCGGAGGATAATTTTGATCCGGGTAGTTCCCATGTAATTCCTGCTTTAATTCGCAAGGTTTATGAGGCACAACAACGGGGAGATAAACAACTTCCTGTCTGGGGAGATGGTAGTCCAACCCGGGAGTTTCTCTACTCCACCGATGCAGCACGAGGCATTGTCATGGCCAGCCAATTCTATAATGAATCAGACCCGGTTAATCTTGGTACAAATTATGAGATTTCTATCAAAGATTTAGTCGAATTAATCTGTGATTTAATGGGTTTTGATGGCGAAATTGTTTGGGAAATAGATAAACCGAATGGTCAACCGCGACGCTGTTTAGATACAACCCGCGCTAGGGAAAAATTCGGTTTTGTTGCCCAAATGGAATTTAAAGAAGGTTTGCGAAAAACCATTGAATGGTATCGGCAAAACGCCGCTTAGTCCAGATAGCTGGTGTGTTAGATAAATAACTAACACACCAGATTTTTTTAAGGTTACTGACCGGTAAAATCAGAACGAAGGGTTAATTTTAAATCTTCTTTGGGGTTAATTGACAATAATTCCACCGATTCTCCTCGTAATAACCAACCGGCTAATACTTCTAATCCCCCTCCTCGTAATAATCCCTCGCTAACCGGTTGGTCAGAAGTAAAAGAAGCGAGGACAGAAGCGGCCGATTTTCCTAATACTGCACCCTGAATAATTTTATCGGGGTTAACTCCTTTAATTATCCTTTCTAGACGAGTGAAAACTGCCGAAATAGCATCAATAGATTTTTCTTGGGGTTGACGGGTTTTTAAAAAGATTTTTTGGGATAAAAAACGCGAACCTTGACCATCGGGTTTAATTTCTCCGATAATCTGACTACCATCAGGAATAATTGTCTGTCCCTGGGAGTTTTTGATATTATCGGTGACGGTCAGAGATAAAGAAAAAGTTTCTTGTTTGGTTAAAAGAATTTTTTCCCCTTGCTCGTATTTTACAGGGATGTCCGTCCCGGCAGGAATTAATTGATCATTCCCCAAAGGAATTGGTTTAATCGGGTTAATTGGGGCGAATTGACGTGCGATCGCAGGAGTCAAGGAAAGGGAGACCACAACGAAAGAAGCACTTAAAAGCATTGTTAATAGGGTCTGAGGATGATGACGACCCTGCTTTTGAAAATTTAGCATCTTACCCTTGAGTTTCCTAGTGGGAGGGAATTAAAAATAGAGACGAAAGCGGAAAAAAGTTTGTTTCCAAGCAAGAAAATGCGGTAAAAAGGGGAATTTTAGCAAAAAATAACTGAGATTTCCTACTAATTGCCAGTTATTAGTTTATTTGGTCTATTAAAACGCCAAAACTCTTGATTTGTCCGCAGTTCTTAGTTTGGCACGGTTAATGGAGAACAAGAACTATTTATGGGAAAATTATAGGTTCAATCCTATCAAAAAAAAAATCACCCGATCGAATTAACTTCAATTTTTGCGATCGAGATTGACTTCACTACAGATCCCCCATCCCTATAAACCAAGAATATTCTCCCTGATCACCCGTGAACTGGATGCTGTTGCTAAAATAATCTTCATAGTCCCCAAGCTACCGAAACGAGCAAAGAGAGAATCGCCACTTTATCAATTAATCAATTATGGATTTACTCGAATACCAAGCCAAGGAAATATTTGCTCAAGTCGGCATCCCCATTTTACCTTCCCAACCAATCCACGAACCGGGGGGACTAAAAAGATTAAACATTCCCTATCCGATCGTGCTGAAGTCCCAGGTACGCACGGGAGGCCGGGGAAAAGCAGGAGGAGTAAGATTTGTCGCTAATACCATTGATGCGATCGCTGCTGCCCATGCTATCTTTCATTTACCGATCGCCGGAGAATATCCAGAGGTAATCTTAGCAGAAGCCCGGTATAATCCGCAACAGGAGATATTTTTAGCCATTTTACTCGATTATCATCTGCAAAGACCAGTTTTACTGGGTGCGAGTCAAGGGGGGATGGATGTGGACAGTTTACTGGCAACCATGCAAAAAGTGGTCATCGAAGCGAGATTTTCCCCCTATCTCTGTCGGCAATTAGCCGTATCTATGGGTTTAAGAGGGTCTTTGATCGAGTCTATCAGTCAAATTCTCGAAAAAATGTATAGTCTCTTTGTCAGCAAAGATCTCGATATTATCGAGATTAATCCCCTGGGTATCAACGAAGCCGGGGAAGTGATGGCCCTAGATGGCAAAATAAGTGTTAATGATGCCGCTTTAGCTAGACATCTCGATCTCCTAGCTTTGACCCCACCCCAATTACAATCCCCTTGGTCGATAATTGATCAAACCGGCCGAATAGCGATGATCAGTAATGGCCAGGGTTTGATGTCCACTGTCTGGGATGCCTTAGCCAGCAAAGGGGCAAAACTGGCGGCATGGCTTATACTGGAGGAAAGACTAGAATTAGAGCAATTAAACGAGCAAATAGAGGCCGGTCTGCAACAATTCCAACTATTGCCTAATTTAAAAGTGGTTATCGTTGATATTATCAGTTATCCCGACTTTGGCCAAAAAGCGATCGAGAGTATTAGCAATTACTACCGCAGTTATAGCCCATTATCACCCGGCCGGGGCAGCGGCGAAAGAACGATCCGGGCCACCCGACAGGAAAGACAAACCTTGGAACCCCGATCTTTTCTCAATCCCACCCCACCACAAATAATTTTTCGCGTCCTAGCTGACAGCAAAGCGATCGATCTCAGTCAGAGTTTAGCTGATGTTAACTTTCATTGGTTAGAGTCTTTAGAAGAGGTGGTCACTGCAGCAATTAAATTAGCCTAGATAACTGAAACAACTCCCAACACTTAATATATGAAATGGACAGATAAAGATCAGATAATTATGCAAGGGATCGATCGACCCCTAGGCAAATATTATGCGGCACGATTGAAAGCTCAGGGAACCTGTTTGGTAGCGGGGGTGGCTAGTGGCCCCGGTGGTGAGATAATCGCAGAGATACCAGTGTTTGATCTAGTGGCCGAGGCCGTTGCTGAAGCCGGAGAAATCCAAACCAGTTTAATTTTAGTCCCCCCCAATCAAGTCCTAGATGCGGCCTTAGAAGCGATCGCATCAGGTATTCCCCAATTAATTATCGTCACCCCCGGAGTTCCCCCCTTGGATCTGGTGGAATTATTAAAGATAGCTAGTACCACCGGGACATTAATTCTCGGACCCGGCAGCCAAGGTGTAATTATTCCCAATTATCTTTGGTTGGGTATTTGTGAACCGAACTTTTATCAATCAGGGACAATCGGTCTGATCACACGCGGCGATCGCATAGGGGATGAGGTGGCGAAAACTTTAACAGCAGCGGGGTATGGTGAATCTATGGCGGTAAATTTGGGTACTGATGGCATTATTGGCTCCAATTTGTCCCAATGGTTGCAGGTTTTTGAGGAAGATGACAATACCGAGGCGATTCTCCTCGTCAGTCAGGTGGGAGGAAAGGCCGAAATCGAGGCAGCCAAATATATTGCCTCGGCGATCGAAAAACCGGTGATTGCCTATCTTGTGGGATTAAATGCAGCGATTGAAACCAATTTCGGCGATACAGAAACAATTATTTCTAACCAACTTTCCTACTCTGTTGCCGCTAAGAATACCAGAAAAGATAGCTTACGTCATTTTCAAGAAGCTGGGGTGACAGTGGTGGAAAAATTGGCCGATTTACCCGCCTGTTTAGGGAAAGTCTTGTCCTGAATTTGTCCCCATTGCCTCAATAGTAAGCCGTTGACTACCTAAATTACTCGTTAAGACTGCACTGGAGTTGGGGGTACTGGAACTATCGAGGATATGGTTATATATTTTTCAGCTTACTAGCCGCCCTCTTTTCCTTCCCCCCTTATCCCGAACTGACGTTAATCATTAATCATTAATCAGTGCCAAGAAAGAAGATCAAAGGGCAGGTCTAACTCTGCCCTTTATTATCGGAAAAAGTCCCTTCTTTTCGTCTTTTTTTGATAACTTATTTTCTGTTTGTGGCCAGGAATAGATTTGTGGTTTTAGGACTGACAGCCTTAGTTAACTAAAACGCAGAGATTAGACACTAAGCCCAGAAATTTCGGCTTATACCAGTGGAGAGTAACTTTTAAACCATTAATTCGGGCAGCTTGTTCAATAATACGGGCAAATTCATCTTCCGCAAGCAAGCGCAGATTTTTTTCACTAGCCCAAAACTTCATCCCAATTAAGTTTAAGACAGCGCGATGCCAACTTCTCGGCAGCCAGTGCAAGAGGGGCAAGCGCGTATGAAATTCTAGCCAGTGGTAGCGATTAGGAGTGGTGATAAATAAGCGGGGACATAATCGCAGCAGGCTGCTGACGTATTCAATCTGCGATTGTTCATTGCCGACGTGTTCGATAACCGCCGATGAGATGATATAGTCAATTCCTTCTACTTGGGAAGGTGTGGGAGGCCAATCAAGGACAACTAATCCGGGGAAAAATGCCGCTAAATGGCTAATTTCTTCGGGAGAACAGGCATAAACCTTAGCATCATCTTCCAGCAACCAGCGGATAAAGCAGTTACTCGCTTGTCTGGTGGTTTCCGGTGTGGAACCATGGTCTAAAAATTTTTTTCCCCTCACACCATCCACGGCATTCTCTAAAAAATCATACATTTTGCGGCGCATTTGCAGGGTGGTCTTGCCGTGAAGTTTCGCCAGGGGGCGGTTTTTGTCAAAATAATCGATGCCTAATTTTTCTACCATGAATCTATTCCTTAATTTTTTTTGAAGGACTTGACAACTGTTCAATATACACTGATATACTGGATAGGTACAAAAAGTTCTGAAGGGTTGAGGACTTGATAGCTGTTCAGCATAGATTGAATATACTACCTAGACACAGCCAGAAAGTTCTGGGCGGTTGAGGAAAAGTTTTGCTTGAGTTCCTCTGGCCTTTGACTAGATATGATTATGTACCTAAGCAAAACTAATTACACATCTAAGCCGCTACTGGTGTCAGACTTCGGCTTTCTCTAGTTCGAACGCTTTTTATGTCTGTAACCAGTAAATATTGATCAGTAATCGGTAACCAGTAATCAGTGAAAAGACAGTCGGACTAATGATAACTGATGGCTGTCGACCGTCTACCGTCTGGACTAGGAAATTGATTTAGCCCGATTACTTATGGTTAACTCTGACGAGGATATCTCTGAAGAAAGCAATCATAATGAGCCGCTCAACTAATAACAATTCACCTAGAAATAATGGAAAGCAGTACAAAACTGGAGAGTCAATTATCGTCAAGTTCAGCAAGAAAGAAGATCAGTGATGCTTTTTCTATTGTCATTCCCGTCTACAATGAGGAAAAGGGTATTACTCCGACTTTAGAACTTCTCCAAGAACAACTAAAACTCTCTAATTGTACCTATGAGATTGTGGTGGTTAATGATGGTTCTAAGGATCGAACGGGTGAAATCTTGCGAGAACTTCAGGAATTGATGACATTTAGGGTAATCGAACATCCCAGAAATCGTGGCTATGGTGCGGCGCTAAAAACGGGAATTAGACAGGCTAAATATGGGGCAATCGTGATTACGGATGGGGATGGAACCTATCCTAACGAAAGAATTCCCCAATTAGTTGCCCTGCTAGAGAATGCCGATATGGTGGTCGGGGCGCGCACTGGTGCTAATGTCGTTTATCCAACAATTCGCAAAATTCCTAAGTGGTTTCTTGTCCGTTTTGCCGAATGGATTACCAATAGTCGCATTCTGGATCTTAATAGTGGCTTACGGGTTTTTCGTAAGAGCGTGGTAGAGAGATTTTTTACTATCTTACCCGATACTTTTAGTTTTACCACTACGATTACCCTAGCCATGTTAACTAATGGTTATTTAGTCCATTATGAACCGATTGACTATTTTGCTCGCCAAGGCAACAGTAAAATTAAGCCTATCCGCGATACTTTGCGCTTTGTCCAGTTAATCCTCAGGGTGGGAATGTATTTTGCACCACTTCGGGTTTTTCTACCGATTTCTGGGTTTTTTTTCCTTTGGTTTTTATTTACCTTAATTCAAGATCTTGTTGTTTATCAAGATCTCACAGAAAGAACTATACTGCTATTAATAGCGACAACCCAAACAGGAATGTTTGCTCTTTTAGCAGACATGATTGATAAACGAACTTGATAATAAATATCGGGATAGTCAGCATTTTTTGTGACAATTTGGTTAAGTACACCAGCCATAATAAGTAAAGTTATAGTAGAAATTAAATGTCAAGTCGTGTGGAAAATTTTTGCCAATTATTTTGACTTTAATTTGTTTAATTAAACTATTCTTAACGAGAACCAGTGAAATAGTGGACTCTCCCACTGATACTCACTACAGGCGAAATAAACACCCCAGTAACTCAAAACAGTTATGCTTGTCCTTATTTATAGTGGATATTGCTTGTTAAAATCGCACTTTGTTTGAGAGAATTTTAACCTGTTATCCCAATCTGAAAAACATTATGCTAATTTCTTTTATCCATAGATGGTTAACTGGCCCCACCGAAAAATTCTTCAGTGCCAGAAATTTATTTTGGTTCAGTTTAAGTTTAATTTTTGCAATAATTAACATTATTGTTTTGGTAAAAGCTGGTTTTAATAGTGAATATGCTATCCAAGAAGATGCCAGATTTCATGTAACTTGGCTATTGCGTTTTTGGCAATCATCTCTATTCCCTCAAGATTTTATAGGTGACTACTTTTTATCATCTCTACCAGCCGGCTATACTGCACTTTATCGTACCTTTGCTAGTCTAGGAATCAACCCCATCCTTTTGAGTAAATTGTTGCCTATCCCCTTGCTTTTGCTGACAACAAGCTATGGCTTTGTTTTAGCACGACAGTTGTTACCTGTGCCAGCAGTGGGATTTATTTTTACCGTTTTACTCAATCAAAAAATTACCGGGGTCTTACTGTCTGGTAGTACACCAAGAGCTTTTGGTCCTTTACTATTTTTAGCATTTTTATACTATCTACTACGCCGCTCTTTCTGGCCTTGCTTAGTGACTATTGTCCTGCAAGGTTTATTTTATCCACCCTATCTTCTTGTAAGTGGTGGAATTCTGGTTTTAAGATTATTACGTTGGCGAAAAGGATGGCCGCATCCGTCCCTAGAGCCAAGTAATTTTCTTTTATGCGGTGCAGGATTAGTTGTCACTTTTTTGGTGCTTTTACCATATGTTTTGAGTTCTTCCGAATATGGACCAATGATTACGGTCGCACAGGCTAAAAGTTGGCCACAGTTTCAGACCAGAGGTTCAGTAGTGTTTTTTGGTCAAAACTGGTGGAATTACTGGTTTGCTAGTAGAAATAGTCGCAGTAGTTTACAACTTAATTGGCTTTTTTCTAGTCAAATTTTATTCTTAGGCTTATTCTTACCGATTTTACTACGCTATCCATCTCGTTTTCCTTTAGCCAATCGGGTTACTTCTGCCACTACAATTCTGAGCCAAATCATTTTTGTATCTTTATTTCTATTCTTTTTAGCCCATGCCTTGCTATTCAAGCTTTATCTTCCCAGTCGCTATGCCCACTCACTTTTGTATGTTATTTGTCTGGCTAGTGCCATGACTTTAATTATAGTTGTAGATGCTTTTATTTGCTTCCTAGAAAAATGGGTATCTCAGGGTAATAATAAAAACCAAAAACTCCAGAATAAAAAACAAATATTAGCTCAGGTAATTGTATTACTCCTAGCCATAATTTTTCTACTCTATCCCAGTCGTTTTTTAAATCTCACCTCTACTCATGGTTATAACTATGGAATGGAAAAAGAACTATATCAGTTTTTGGCACAACAACCAAAAGATATACTAATTGCTTCCCTGTCCAACGAAGCATCTAATTTACCAAGCTTTGCCCAACGTTCAGTTTTAGCTGCCCCCAAATTTGATGTTCCTTATGAGCTAGGCTATTACAATCAGTTTCGTTCACGAGTAACTGATTCTATTAACTCTCAATATAGCGATAATTTAGAAGTAGTCAAAACTTTTATCAATAAGTATGGAATAGATTTTTGGTTATTAGACAAGGGGTCTTTAACTTCTGATTATGTTCGTAACAATTCTTGGCTAAAACAGTTTCAGCCTGCCACCGAAGAAGCTTTACAAAAGTTAGAACAAGGTTCTGTTCCTGTCCTTACTAATCTCAAGGAACAATGCACGGTTTTTGAGAATGAAAAATTGCTGTTATTGGAAGCAAAATGTATTCTTCAATCTTCTTTGTGATTCAGGACTATTGCGTTCTAAATGCTATGATATCTATTGAAGTAAAGGCAAATAAAATAAATGACTGAAATAGCTATTACAGCGTTTCTCAGATTGTGCTTCACCTTGACGAGAAAGGCTGTAGAAGGAGTGCCAGATTACAGGCGAAACAGTTATGCTTATCCTTATTTATAGTGGATATTACTTGTCAAAATTGCCCTTAGTTTTAGAGAATCTTAACCTTTTATCCCAATCTAAAAAACATCATGCTAATTTCTTTTCTCCATAGATGGTTAACTGGCCCGACAGAAAAACTTTTCAGTTCCAGAAATTTATCAGGAATTTCTCCAGGAAGTATTGCCAGAGTTACAGGTGTAAGTTGGTCATGGTTACAAAATTACGCCAACAATAAATTGGTGGCTGTCCCCCGTTAAGTAAAGGTTTGTTGAAAAATCAAAAGGCCAATTAGTTATAGAGTGTGATCAAATGTGGTCTTTGGTTTATTGTAAGAAGATAAAGGTGTATATTTGGCTGGCAATGGATAGAACAGGGAAATTTAGATGTTTCACCCCCATCCTGCCTAGGGGATTTTCGATGACAATTCCTGAGAGCTACTATATCATGGTAGATCACCTGTGATTCCTCAGACCGGCCAAGATAAAGATGGCAACAGGCAAAAATTAGGAAAAATCAGCGACAATCGAAACGGCAAGATCAAAAAAAATTCTCTTCTAGATTGACCCTTTCAGCAGACCAACTATCCCACCCTTCTAGACAACGACCGTAAGGATAACTTCTATGGCGCAACAAAATAACCCAAAAACCGACAATATACACCAAATCGATCCCTATTGGGGTCCCCGATGGCTCGT
This sequence comes from Microcystis sp. LE19-8.1F, assembly GCF_027531715.1. Classification (NCBI taxonomy): domain Bacteria; kingdom Bacillati; phylum Cyanobacteriota; class Cyanophyceae; order Chroococcales; family Microcystaceae; genus Microcystis; species Microcystis sp. LE19-8.1F. The sequence continues at coordinate 9,775 of NZ_JAPZSO010000133.1, forward strand.
AGAGGAACGGGACGCTTGCGGAGTCGGTTTTATTGCCGATGTGCGCGGTTCTGGCAGCCATCAACTGATTGAACAGGCCCTTTTAGCCTTAGGTTGTTTGGAACACCGGGGAGGCTGCAGCGCCGATCAGGATTCCGGTGACGGTTCCGGTATGATGACCGCTATCCCCAGGTATATCCTCGCTCCTTGGTTTGCCGAAAATGGCTTAAATATGCCAGAATCTGAGCGACTAGGGGTGGGTATGGTCTTTCTTCCCCAAGCGGTCCAAGAACGCGCCGACGCTAAAGCACACATCGAAGAAATTGTCAATAAATATAATATTAAGATTTTAGGTTGGCGCGCTGTTCCCGTCCGTCCCGAAGTCCTCGGAAGACAAGCAAGGGAAAATCAACCCTACGTCGAGCAAATTCTGGTGACTTCCCCCGATTTAGCCGGTTCTCAATTCGATCGCCTACTCTATATTGCCCGTTCTGAAGTCGGTAAGCAACTGGCCGATGATTTCTATTTCTGCTCCTTTTCCTGTCGCACCATTGTCTATAAAGGCATGGTACGGGGCGAAATCCTGCGAGAATTTTATCTAGACCTGCAAAATACCGCCTATAGCAGTCAATTTGCTATTTATCACCGTCGTTTTAGCACCAATACCCAACCGAAATGGCCCCTCGCTCAACCGATGCGCTTATTGGGTCATAACGGCGAAATTAACACCCTTTTGGGCAATATTAACTGGATGTCGGCCCGGGAACCCGCTTTAGAAACGGAAGGTTGGACCCACGAAGAATTACAATCCCTGACTCCCATTGTTAACCCCGCTAACAGCGACTCCTATAACCTCGATAGCGCCCTAGAATTATTGGTGAGAACCGGTCGCAGTCCCCTAGAAGCAGCTATGATCCTAGTGCCGGAGGCCTACAATAATCAGCCGGATTTACAGGATTATCCCGAAATTATCGACTTCTACGAATACTATAGCGGTTTACAGGAACCCTGGGACGGTCCGGCTTTACTGGTATTCAGTGACGGGGGAATCGTCGGCGCTTGTTTGGATCGCAACGGTTTGCGACCGGCCCGTTATAGCATTACTAACAACGGTTATATCGTCGTTTCCTCGGAAGCGGGAACTATTCCCCTCGATGAAACCACCATTATCGAAAAAGGTCGTCTCGGCCCCGGTCAAATGCTCGCGGTGGATCTGGAAAAAGGCGAAATTAAGCGTAATTGGCCGATTAAACAGGAAATTGCCCGAGCTAATCCCTACGGTGAATGGGTTAAATCCCAACGCACCTTTATTGACAAAGAAACAGCGATCGACATTCCCGCTCCTAGTCATCTCCTTCCCCGGCAAACCGCTTTCGGTTATACTGCCGAAGATGTGGATATGATTATCGTTCCCATGGCAGAACAGGGAAAAGAACCGACTTTCTGTATGGGTGATGACACTCCCCTAGCGGTCCTCTCCAGTAAACCCCATCTTCTCTACGATTACTTTAAACAACGTTTTGCCCAAGTTACTAACCCCCCCATCGATCCCTTACGGGAAAGTTTAGTCATGTCCTTGACTATGTATCTGGGACGACGGGGCAATATACTTAAATTAGGGGTTGATGACGCACATTTACTGAAATTAGACTCTCCCCTGCTCAATAATGCGGAATTAGCCAAAGTTAAAACCTCTAGCTACAAAACAGCCGAACTTTCTACCCTTTATGATCTGACCACCGGACCGCAGGGATTAGAAACCGCGATCGCTGATTTATGCGCTGAGGCCGCCAAGAAAGTAGCATCGGGAGCAGAAATTTTAATTCTCAGTGACAGAACTGCTCCTATTGACGAAAAAACTAGCTATATTCCCCCTTTATTGGCCGTTGGTGCCGTCCATCATCACCTGATTCGCTCACACTTGCGTTTAAAAGCTTCGATCGTGATCGACACGGCCCAATGTTGGAGTACCCATCACTTCGCTTGTCTAATTGGTTATGGCGCTTCCGCAGTCTGTCCCTATCTGGCCCTAGAAACGATCGCCCAGTGGTGGATCGAGCCAAAAACTCAGAAATTGATGGAAAATGGCAAATTAGAAGCTATTAGCCTCGAAAAAGCCCTAATTAATTACCGCAAATCCGTAGAAGCGGGATTACTGAAAATCCTCTCGAAAATGGGTATTTCTCTCCTATCTTCCTACCATGGGGCGCAAATTTTTGAGGCGATCGGATTATCGGCAGATTTAGTTAAACTAGCTTTTAACGGTACTACCAGTCGCGTCGGGGGTTTAAGCATTGCTGAGGTGGCCCAAGAAGCGATCGCATTCCATAGTAAAGCTTTCCCCAATCTTACCGCTAAAAAACTAGAAAACTACGGTTTTGTCAACTACCGTCCGGGGGGAGAATACCACATGAATTCCCCGGAAATGGCGAAAGCACTCCATAAAGCCGTGGCCGCTCACTCCCAAGGTGAAGGATATGACCATTACGAAACCTATCGTCAAATCTTGCAGCAAAGACCTGTCACTGCATTGCGCGATCTATTAGAATTTAACAGCGATCGAGCCTCAATTGCCATCGAAGCAGTAGAATCGATCGAAAGTATCCTGCAACGCTTCTGCACAGGGGGAATGTCCCTCGGTGCCTTGGGCCGGGAAGCACACGAAACCCTAGCGATCGCCATGAATCGTATCGGAGGTAAGTCCAATTCTGGAGAAGGGGGAGAAGATCCGATCCGTTACACCAGCTTAAGCGATGTGGATGCAGAAGGACATTCCGTGACTATGCCCCATCTAAACGGCTTAAAAAACGGTGATACGGCTAATTCTGCCATTAAACAGATAGCTTCGGGCCGTTTTGGAGTCACTCCCGAATACTTAATGAGTGGAAAACAGCTAGAGATTAAAATGGCCCAAGGAGCAAAACCGGGAGAAGGAGGTCAATTACCCGGGAAAAAAGTCAGTTCCTATATTGCCATGTTACGGCGATCGAAACCGGGAGTAACTTTGATTTCTCCCCCTCCTCACCACGATATCTACTCGATCGAAGATTTAGCGCAATTAATCTACGATTTACACCAAATTAACCCCCGGGCCAAAGTTTCCGTCAAATTAGTGGCCGAGATCGGTATCGGCACAATTGCGGCCGGAGTTGCCAAAGCTAACGCTGATATTATCCAGATTTCCGGTCACGATGGTGGTACAGGTGCATCACCCCTAAGTTCGATCAAACACGCGGGTAGTCCCTGGGAATTGGGAGTGACGGAAGTGCATCGGATGTTAATGGAAAATCAACTGCGTCATCGGGTGATTTTGCGTGCAGATGGGGGACTGAAAACCGGTTGGGATATCCTCATGGCTGCTCTCATGGGTGCGGAGGAATTCGGTTTTGGTTCCATTTCCATGATTGCCGAGGGGTGTATCATGGCCCGCGTCTGTCACACGAATAATTGCCCTGTGGGAGTCGCTACTCAGCAGGAACGTCTGCGCGCTCGTTTTCCTGGAATTCCCGCTCATCTGGTCAATTTCTTTACTTTGGTGGCTGAGGAAACGCGGCAATTATTGGCGAAATTAGGCTATCACAGTTTAAATGAGGTGATTGGCCGGGCAGATCTGTTAAAAGTGCGCTCCGATGCTCGTTTAACTAAGACAGAATCCCTCAATCTCGATTGTTTGTTGAATTTACCCGATGGCCGTAGCGATCGCTCTTGGTTGCAGCACGAGGAAGTACATAGTAACGGTGCTGTTCTCGATGACGATATTCTAGCCGATAGCGAGATTAAACAGGCGATCGAGCAACAGGGAACCGTCAGCAAAACCTACAGGATTGTCAATACCGATCGCTCTGTCGGGGCGAGAATTGCGGGGGTAATTGCCCAAAAATACGGTAATGATGGCTTTGAAGGCGAAATTAAGCTCAATTTCCAGGGTGCGGCCGGTCAAAGTTTCGGAGCCTTTAATTTACCCGGTGTCAATCTCCATTTAGAGGGAGAAGCTAACGATTATGTGGGTAAAGGCATCTACGGCGGCGAAATTGTCATCGTACCGCCCCAAAACGCCAATTATCAGCCCGAAGATAACGCTATTATCGGTAATACCTGTCTCTACGGGGCTACCGGTGGGGTATTATACGTTAATGGTCGCGCTGGTGAACGCTTTGCTGTTCGCAATTCCACCGGGAAAGCAGTTATCGAAGGGGCCGGGGATCACCTCTGTGAATACATGACCGGGGGGGTAATTGTCGTGCTTGGTTCCGTCGGTCGCAACGTCGGCGCCGGGATGACAGGAGGATTAGCTTATATCCTTGATCCGTCCCTACCGGAGAAACTTAACCCCGAAATTGTCAAGATTCAACGGGTTGCCACGGCTGCCGGTGCGGAACAGTTAAAATCTTTAATTGAGGCCCATGTAGAACGCACTAATAGCCCCAAAGGTAAGTTAATTTTAGCTAATTGGGATAGCTATCTCGGTCAATTCTGGCAAGTAGTCCCTCCCTCGGAAGCGGATAGTCCCGAAGCGCAAATTAGCGCGGAGAAAACCTTAACTTCGGTGTAATTTCCTCGGGGTGCGTTACTCTTGGTTAACGCACCCATTGATTAATTTCTTTGATGTCATAATTTGGCAATGACAAACGAAAAACTCAGATTTATCGATCTTTTTGCTGGTATTGGAGGATTTAGATTAGCTTTCGAGAGCGTTGGTTATGACTGTGTATATTCTTGTGAAATAGACGAAAACTGTCGAAAAGTAGGAAAACGAGCCGGATTTAGAGATACAAGGGGAACTCTATTTTTTCCCATCTGCGAAATAGTAGAATTAAAGCAAGATACAAGCAATCAATCAATATTTAGCATCTTCTTAACCTCATCTAGAGAATAAGTTTGACTATCTTTTTCTTCTTCTTTTGCCTGTATTAAATCTTCCAAATCCTCTAAGTCTTCTAAGATTTCTTTAATTTTCATAAACTCCTCATAAGTTAAAACAGCAAATTCTTTTTTGCCATTTTTGATTAAGAATTCAGGATGTAATTCAATCATTGTTTTCTCCTTAATTTAATTGTAGATATTTTAAAGTGATTTCTTCAACCTCAAATAGAATTCGATAGTTACCCACCCTTAAGTGATAATTAGGCGTAAAATTCTTTAATTGCTTGACATCTCCTTGTAAATTATCCTTCATTGCTTCAATTTTAGCCATAATCCTAGTCCGATCTTGAGAAGAAAGTTTTTCTAAGTCTTTGATAGCTTTAGGCTTGAATTGAATTTGATATTTCACATTATACCTCTTGCATAAATCAGAGAAATTGAAGATTTCTAATTTTGGATTTTGGATTGAGGGATTTAGGACTTTTACCAGAGATCTATTAATTGTACCTCCATCAGGTTGAGGTGGGCTATCAAGCTCAAATAAAACAGCTTATAGTGATGGGGAAACCCCACTTATATATTATGTTCCAAGGCAGAGCCTTAGAACAAGCAGTAGTAGGACAAAATTAACTTCTTGGTTAGCACAGACACCCATGCACTCAGACAAGAGCCTTTGAGGGTTCAAAAACGGCACAAATAAGGATTAAATAGCATAAAATATGTAAATAGACTACTTAGTTAATTATTATTCATTCCTAATTCTCCTAACGACCGACTCCTAACCCTAACAACAATTTTTGATTTTTACAACACTCCTAATGAATCCCCTCGTTAATTATTTTCGCAACCTGCACGAAATCCACTCCTCCCAAGCAGCCGTAAAAGAAACCTCCTACTACGGCACTCTTGAAACTCTCCTTAACGAAATCGGTAAAACCCTAAAACCGCGAGTCCGCTGCATTATCAACCTCAGAAATCAGGGTGCGGGATTGCCGGACGGGGGACTTTTTAACGTCGATCAATTCCCCAAAAATCAAGAATTAGAACCTTTTACGGCGATTTTTCCCGAAAGAGGCGCGATCGAGATTAAGGGAACCAAAGAAGATATCAAAAAAATCGCCGCCAGCGAACAAGTACAAAAATACTGGCAAAAATACGGTCAAGTATTAGTCAGCAATTATCGCGATTTTCTGCTCATCGGTCGCAATAGCCAAGGTCAACCGGTGGAATTAGAAGCCTATAGTTTAGCCCCGTCAGAAGCCGAGTTTTGGCTAAAAACCTCAAATCCATCCAAATTTGCCGCCGAACACGGTGATAGCCTCTTAGAATACCTAAAGAGAGTGCTTTTACAGGCGGCTCCTATCACCTCACCGGCCGATGTTGCTTGGTTTCTTGCTTCCTATGCGCGGGACGCAAAAGCACGCTTAGAACATCATTCCGATCTTCCCGCTCTGGCCAATATTCGTCAAGCTTTAGAAAATGCCCTAGGTATCAAATTTGAACGGGAACAGGGAAATAAATTTTTCCGTTCTACCCTCGTGCAAACCCTCTTTTATGGTTTATTTTCCGCTTGGGTATTATGGCACAAGCAAAACCTCAATCGCGAGGATAAAGAGGATAAGTTCGATTGGAAATCCGCAGCCCACCATCTCCATGTTCCCATGTTAGCGATCCTATTTGAGCAGATCGCCGCACCGAGTAAGTTAAAATCTTTGGGATTAGTAGAAGTTTTGAATTGGACGGGTGCAGCTTTAAATCGAGTGCGACGAGAGGAATTTTTTCGTCAATTCGATGAGGGACAAGCGGTACAGTATTTCTATGAACCATTTTTGCAAGCTTTTGATCCCGATTTACGCAAAGAATTGGGAGTTTGGTACACTCCTCCGGAAATTGTTCGCTATATGGTAGCGCGAGTCGATCGAGTTTTACGAGAAGAATTAAATATCGAGGACGGTTTAGCTAATCCCGATGTTTATATTCTCGATCCTTGCTGTGGAACCGGTGCTTATTTAGTCGAGGTTTTGCGCTATATTACCGATACTTTACAGGAAAATGGCGCGGGTGCTTTAGCCATGGCTTTGGTGAAAAAGGCAGCCATAGAAAGAATTTTCGGTTTCGAGATTTTAACCGCTCCTTTTGTCGTCGCTCATCTACAATTAGGTTTATTCCTGCAAAGTTTGGGTGTACCTTTAATAGAAGATAGTGAACGGGTGGGGATTTATCTGACTAATGCTTTAACCGGTTGGCAACCTCCCGATGAGGAAAGTAAACAGAAAATTCAACAGCTACAATTGAGTTTTCCGGAGTTAAATAAGGAACGAGAGGCAGCTGATGAAGTTAAGCGCGGTAAACCGATTTTAGTTATTCTCGGTAATCCTCCCTACAATGCTTTTGCTGGAACCAGTCCCGCAGAAGAAGCAGGTTTAGTGGAAGTGTATAAACAGGGTTTAATCTCCGATTGGGGGATTAAAAAGTTTAATTTGGATGAGTTATATGTGCGCTTTTTTCGTTTAGCGGAAAGATGTATTTCAGAAAATACCGGTAAAGGGGTTGTTTGTTATATTTCTAATTTTTCCTATCTCGGTGATCCTTCTTTTGTGGTGATGCGTCAAAGATTTTTACAAGAATTTGATCGTCTTTGGTTTGATTGTCTCAATGGGGATAGTCGCGAAACAGGAAAGTTAACCCCTGAAGGTAATCCCGATCCTAGTGTTTTTTCTACTCAATACAATAAGGAAGGGATTCGAGTCGGGACAACTATCGGACTAATGGTAAGAAAGGAAGTAAGGAATAAAAATGTTGATGTCTATTTTCGCCATTTCTGGGGAGTTGCTAAACGAGAACAGTTATTAGATAGTTTAAATAATCAAGATTTTGATTCTTTGTATCAAGTCTCTAACCCAGAACAATCTAATCGTTATTCTTTCCGTCCCTCCGATGTTTCCTCTCACTATTTAGCATGGCCAAAGTTAACAGATTTATGTAAAATAATGCCTTTCAATGGACCAGTAGAAAGGAGAGGTAATTCTTTAATTGTCTATAAGACAGATCGTAATCAACTGGAATTAATCGAATTATATTTAGACCCCAATAAAACCGATCAAGAGATAGAAGCTATAGCCCCTCGTTGGATGAAGTCTTCAGGTGAGTTTAAAGCCGAAAAAAGCAGAAAAGCAAAGTTGAGAGATAATGTTAGTTATAAACCAGATAAAATAATTCCCTATCCTTTTAAGCCTTTTGATATTCGCCTAGCCTATTTAGATAGTGAAATTCAACCTCTTTTTTCACGTCCCAGTCCTGAATTATTAGCACAAAAAGAGATTATTTTAAATTCGTTTTTAATATCTCGTGATACTGCGGATAAATCTCCAGAAGGTTCTCCATTTTATTTTTCTAAGTTAGTTTGTGACTATGATTGTATATCTGGACACGCAAGACATTTTCCAATTTTACTTAAACCCGAAAGTAAGCAAAAAACACAAAAATATTCAAAGCAACTATTCAATACACAAGAATTTATCGACACCACTCTAACAGCCAATCTTTCAGAAAAATCTCGTCAATACTTAAATGAACTGGGTATTAATAATCTTGATGAAAATATCGAGAATGCCTCCTTAATTTGGCTGCACTCGTTAGCGATTGGGTACTCCCCCTTGTATCTTGGGGAAAATGCCGACGGTATTCGTCAAGACTTCCCAAGGATTCCCCTTCCCAATAGCCAAGAATTATTAATTAAATCTGCCCAACTAGGACAATTGATCGCCTCTCTTTTAGACACAGAAAACCCCGTTATAGGAGTCACCAAAAAACCGACCCCTGCACTGCAAAAAATCGCCTTGATTTCCTGCACTGATGGGGGAAATTTAAACCCAGATAAGGGGGATTTAATTATTAACCTCGGTTGGGGACACGGGGGTAAAAATGGCGTGACAATGCCGGGTAAAGGAAAAGCGATCGCCAGACAATATACAACCGCAGAAATGAGCGTAATTAGCCCAGAAATGCGAAAATTATTAGGAACGACCACCTATGATATTTATCTCAATGATCGAGCCTATTGGCAAAATATACCGGCCCAGGTTTGGGAATATACCATCGGGGGTTATCAAGTCATTAAAAAATGGCTAAGTTATCGCGAGGAAAAATTATTAGGACGGGGATTAACTATCGCAGAAGTGCAGGAAGTCAGCGAGATGACTAGAAGAATTACTGCGATTATTCTCCTAGAATCAGACCTAGATGATAACTACCAAAATATCAAAACAGCCGTGTATTCTTTTTAATTAGGGTTGGCTGATTAAATCTAAAAACCTTGTGGGAGGCGAAATTTTGACTTTTTCCCTGAAAATCGGTAAAATCCCACACCCCACACCCTACACCCTACACCCCACACCCCACACCCCACACCCCACACCCACGAAAAACTTTTTGCCGCAAACCCTAATTATTGCCCCCCCAATAGCTATCGTTGCTCTTTTCGAGCAGCGAATCATTAATAATTTCTTTCTAAACGGCAAAACCGATAAAAAATTTCTATCAAAAAACTGGCAAAAATTGGCAAGACGAAAAATGCTGATCAGCTTGGAACATCTGAGATAGAGCATCGTCAATCTGGACATTCAAAATGTCACCAACTTGCCGTGATCCCGGTGCTAATGGTCAGAGGGAGACTTGCATGATTTCAAAATCTAAGTTAATCTCTCCTAAAAGTCACCTTTAGGTATTTTGACTAAAAAGTAAAGTTGTCTAACTTCTACTCTAGCCTCAAGGCTAATGCTGAAAGCTAGAATCATCGGCTCAATCGACTGGCTCTAGCTAACTCTTTACACCACAGGAGGTCTGTTTGAAAGAGACTTTTATCCACCACCCCATGACATCCGCTACCCCAGAACAGAATTGCACCGCTGAGTCTAACCGAGTCCGTTACTCAGCTGCCCTGCTGGGATTAGCACTCTCTCTGGGAGTACCTAGCATTCTCAACTCCACCTCAGAATCAGCCCAGGCCGCCAATTCTCTACCCTTGGCATGGGAAGTGATCGACCTGTCCCAAAAAGCCAAGGATGCGGGTAAAAAACTCAAAGAACCGCAGATAATCCAATCCCAAGCACTTGCTACCGTCAAATTCATCGCCACATCAGTAGTTGAGCATCAGGTAAAACCGGGAGAATCCCTGTGGAGTTTAGCCGACACCTATCAAACCACCCCCACAGCGATCGCTACCCGCAATAATCTCTCCCCCCATTCCGATCTGATTATCGGACAAACCTTAAAAATTCCCACTCCTGAGCAGTTGCCCCCGGCAGCCCCGGCAGCAACTCCTGAGCAGTTGGATAGTTCCTCTGCTAGTCTCCGTCAAACCCGTCAACGTCTCCAAGAAAGTTTGGCCGCCTTACGGACCGAGGAAACCCCCCATCAGTCCAATTCTGGGGAAACGGTAATCGTTACCGAAACTACCGCTCTCGTTCCCGATAATTCGCCAACTAGCGTCGAGATTCCCGTTATTGCTCCCGAAGAATCCCCCCGACCAACCGGCCAGGTGATCCCGATTCCCGTTCCCACCCCTGAAAGCGATCGCCCGATAGCCACAATTCCCCTTAATCCTCCCTTGACAAGCAGACCGGAAATTCCCAGCGTCACCCTAGGAAATCCGGCTCCTGTTAATGAAATTCCCGCCGTTCCGACCCCTCGCGTCATAGTTCCCCCAGAAAACCAAGTTTATCGGGTTCGGCCCGGGGATACCTTAAACACGATCGCTCGCGCTCTCGGCATCACCCCCGCCGAATTAGCTAGGGAAAACGGCATTGACAACCCCAACCGGATTAAAGTCAATCAAACCCTAGTGGTTCCCGATCGCTCTGCCAACGCTAGAGTTAATCAAAATCTTACCCCCTTAGTCGGCGATCGCCCTAGGTTGTCTTTTAACCCCAGCAATCGACAAAATCCGCCCGCGGAAACTGCCACCACGGGGACGGAAGAATTCCCCGAAAATATCACCGGCAGCTATCGGGAAAGATTGCGCCAAGAGGTGGCTAATCTGCGGGAAACTAACCTTTCGGAAACCCAGAAAAGTATCGCTATTCCCGTCGATAATCCCACAGAAACCCTCGATGAGCCGCAAATAACCCCTAATCCCCAATGGACTGCCCTTCGTTCGCGTTCTAACCAAAGCACCCCCCCACAGATTATCGGTTCGGCTCCTACCAATGTGGAAGAATATAATGACCGCCTACGAATTCCCGTCGGCGAAACCGTAGAACCTTCCCTTCCTCCCCTCGCTAATCCCGATGAGCATTTACCTAATCCCGCCCCCATTTTTACCGGCTTTATCTGGCCCACTAGAGGTGTGTTAACCTCCGGTTTCGGTTGGCGCTGGGGCAGACCTCATCGCGGCATCGATATCGCCGGTCCAGTGGGGACCCCGGTTGTGGCGGCGGCTGCTGGTGAAGTGATCACCTCTGGTTGGAATTCGGGCGGTTATGGCAATCTGGTGAAACTGCGTCACCCCGATGGTAGCGTCACTCTCTATGCCCATAACAGCCGTCTGCTGGTGCGTCGCGGCCAAACTGTTCAGCAAGGCGAGCCAATCGCCCACATGGGTAGCACCGGTTTTAGCACCGGCCCTCACCTACATTTTGAGGTTCACCCCTCCGGCCAGGGCGCAGTTAATCCCATGGCTTTCTTGCCAGGCAGACGTTAAAGAGGGCAAAAAAGGGAAGAAAAAATCTTCCCTTTTTTGCTCTTGTGCAATTGGGTGATTGTGTGTTATGATTGATAACTGTGTAAACAACGGCTTAGTAGCTCAGTTGGTCAGAGCAGGGGACTCATAAGCCCAAGGTCGGCAGTTCAAATCTGCCCTGAGCCATTCGATTGGGGTTTGGTTTGAAATTCTAAGTGGAGAATTTTGGGAATACAGAATTTTGCTTGAAGATTGTAAAAAAAAATATAAAGATTTCGCTTTTAGGGAGAAAATGTAGCTTAGGATACAATTTATCCCTGCTCACTTATAACTGTTCACCGAACAGAGCAAAATCTCCCCAACACCCGGCCCCCACTAACGCCCTTTTTTACTTCCTGGAAATTCGCACCCATAAGTAATGGGAAAGGACTTGACTTTGCCGGCGGCTTGCGCTATGCTTTTGTTATAATGGGAATCCGTGCAAATTTTTTTAAAACGCCAAGATTGCCATTATGAATAAAATCTTTTAAAAATATTATCGCAAAATCTGCCGACAAAAGCAAGCGAAATTTTGCCGATAATTGTTAAGTTTTGTATCTGGTTCCCCGGTTCTACCTGATAACTGTTCACCGGACACAGCAAAATCTCCCCAACACCCGGCCCCCACTAACGCCCTTTTTTACTTCCTGGAAATTCGCACCCATAAGTAATGGGAAAGGACTTGACTTTGCCGGCGACTTGCGCTATGCTTTTCTTATAATGGGAATCAGTGCAAATTTTTTTAAAACGCCAAGATTCCCATTATGAATAAAATCTTTTAAAAATATTATCGCAAAATCTGCCGACAAAAGCAAGCGAAATTTTGCCGATAATTGTTAAGTTTTGTTAACAAAGAAATACAGAGATCAGCAAGGTCAAAAAATCGAAATCCCTTGCTGATCCTGTTTGTCGCCTAAGCTATGATTAGGTTAGGCGAATTTTGCGCTTTGACTAATTGTTAGTGCTAACTTCCGTGGTTTCAACAATTGCCGTCGGTTGGCAGGGAGTAGGTTGAAATTTCTCTGGAAAAGAGAAGCCTAAAAATGATGCGATCGCAAATATGGTGCTGATAATTTTGGCAAGACTAACAACGTCTTCTCTGTACTTTAACCAATATTTATACATAATCATCAATCCTTTTACTTAGGAGGTGAACTATCTTTAGATTAAAAAAATTCTGATTATTTGTCGTTACTCAAAAGTCATGAAAATGGTACTTTTTTTTAGGTACTCTCAAGTAACCTGACAGGGTACTGAAAAGTAATCTTAAGTCCTGCAACCCTTAAAAAATGATGATAAATGAACTAAAAATGACTGAAATTAAAACCCTTTCATGGACTGAATTAGAAATGCTGGTTAATGATCTGAAAAAAAAGCATACAAACAAGGGATTAACAGACTTGGAGACAACAATATTAAGAGGTATTTTTGATGATAAAAAATATGCTGATCTAGCGGAAGAAATTAGTCAAGAAGAACAGTCAATCAAGAATGCGGCTCATAAGTTATGGAAAATCTTGTCAGAGCAAATGGGTGAAAAGATTGACAGTAACAATCTGATTACTGCTTTGGCAAGGTATAGAGATAATTCCCAGACATTTGCTCATAACAATAAACCGCAAACTCAGCAATCAGATAAAGTTTTTGAATTAGTTATTGAGGTAGGGATAGACGACCTGACACCAGAGAAAATTGATAAGATTAACAACCTTATTCAAAAAATCGCCAGAGACAACACGATCAAGCCTATTATGAAACTTAAAGGCAGTATTCGGCTATTTTTAGAAGGTTCAGAAGATGGACTACAGCGCCTAGCAGATTTACATCAATCGGGGGAATTGCAAGCCCTTCTCAATGAACTTAAATCAGACGATATACCCGAAATTATCGTCAAAAAAGCAGAGTTCACTACAGATGCAAAAGTTATTGAAAAAGACGAATTAATTAAGGCAATTCGAGAGGGAACAATCGATAAGACAACTCTACAACAAGTTGATTTAAGTGGGGCTATCCTGAGAAGGGTTGACCTGAGAAGGGCTGACCTCAGTGAAGCTGACCTCAGTGATGCTGACCTCAGTGATGCTATCCTGATTGAAGCTAACCTGAGTAAGGCTAACCTGAGTGGGGCTAACCTGAGTGGGGCTGACCTGAGAAAGGCTAACCTGAGTAAGGCTAGACTGAGTGCCGCATTATTAAAGCGATGGCCCGCAGGAGTAGGGAAACTGAGTAAGGCTAGACTGAGTGGGGCTAACCTGAGTGGGGCTGACGTTAAAAACGCTATCTTTATCGGTGCAACGGGGATCACCCGTGAACAAAAACAGGATTTAATTCGACGAGGGGCAATTTTTGGGGATACTTCTAACGATCGCAGTAAAGTATTAGTTTAAAACAGCCTTTGATCTCCACCTTCAGCAGAGATTTAGGTGGGGTTGGCTGAATAAATGTGAAATATAGACGAGACAAGGGGTTTAGGGGCCTGTTTAGCCAAGCAGCTGCAAGATTTTCAAGCTGGTGGCTCAAAAACCTTGTATCTTAACCAGCGATCGCTCCTACTTTTTCAGCCAACCCATAATTAATGGGAAAGGACTTGACTTTGCCGACGACTTGCGCTATGCTTTTCTTATAATGGAAATCTGTGCAAAATTTTTTCAAAAGCACAGATTCCCATTATGAATAAAATCTTTTAAAAATATTATCGCAAAATCTGCCGAGAAAAGCAAGCAAAATTTTGCCGATAATTGTTAAGTTTTGCTAACAAAAAAATACAGAAAGGTAAAAAAATCGAAATCTCTTGCTGATTTTGAAGGACGAAGCATTCGGACAATAACCTATCGCTGAAACCGTAGATTTTCTATCCGAATGCTTCGCCCCTACTTTTTCAGCCAACCCTAGGTAACTAGCTGACATCCATCGTGTTGACACTCCCATCGCGCTCATGCGAGGGATTCTTGGTTCACTGAGTTTCCTTAATCTGGCAGGACGTATCCAGCCAAACCAGAGGGAATCTCTCCCCAAGCGTATTAGTTTCGGTATGCCCTACCGTACTTAGTCCCTTTTTGAGAATATTGATAGCGGCGTTAATATCTCTATCTTCTACATAGCCACAATGGGGACAAGTATGGGTTCTCGTAGATAGAGATTTAGGGACTTTTTGACCACAATTAGAGCAATTTTGACTCGTGTTATGAGGCGGTACTGCTACCGTAGCCTTACCATATTTAAAACCAAAATATTCTAACCATTGTCGAAAAGTTGACCAAGCAACATCATTGATAGATTTAGCTAGTCTAGAGTTTTTTACCATGCCTTGAATATTTAAGTTTTCGTAAGCGATGAAATCGTTAGATTTAATGACGCGCAATGCCTCTTTTTCGACAAAGCCTTTACGTTGCCTACTTACTCTTAAATGCTTTCTAGCATATCTCTTTCTAGCTTTTTGGTAGTTGTTTGATTGGGGTTGACCTTTTCTAAACTTTTTAGATTTCTTCCGATTCAGTCGGTTTAATCTTTTTTCTGCCTGGCGATAGTATTGCGGTATTTCTACCGTTTCCCCATCACTATTAGCGTAGAAAACTTTTAAACCTACATCCAATCCCACACATCTTTTAGTCGGTTCTAGCGGTTTCGCATATTCCCGAATATCAACGCTGAGACAGAATTGGACATAATAACCATCTGCTCGTTTAACAATCCTAACTCGTTTAATTTGGTCAATAGGGTAAAAGTTTAAGTCTCTGGTTCCTTTTAGTTTAACCGTGCCAATGTTTTTCTTATCTGTGAAAGTGATTTTCTTTCTATCCTCCGATAATTTCCATCCGGAGTTTTTATATTCCACAGAACGATTATTTTTCTGAAACTTGGGATAACCCTTTTTACCTTTAACCTTTTTCTTACAATTGTCATAGAAACGAGCAATAGCTGACCAAGCTCGTTCGGCCGATGCTTGTCTAGCAGTAGAATTTAGAGTATCGACAAACTTGAACTGTTTAGCGAGAACTGCACAATATTTATTGAGAGAATATTTATCGATTTTGTCTTCTCTCTTGGCATCCATCCAAAGCCTTAAAGCCTTATTACGGATGAATTGTACTGTACGAATAGCTTCATCAATGGCAGAACACTGACTTGGTTTAACCACGGCTTTCATTTCTAAGACAATCATTGTTTATCGACCTCAAACAACTTATTTTATTCTAACCTGTAGAGCATCGGATTATCAAGATTTTAGTGAACACTGAGATTGTCGAAATTTGAACACTGAGATTTTACATTGAGCCTTTACATTGAAGCCCCTCGAAATGTGTCGAAATGTCGTGCTTCGTGTCACTGAGCTTGTCGAAGTGCTGTTTTGTAATGGTCGGGGTTTCATCCCGTCTCTAAAAGCGAGGGTCTTTACCCCGACATCTGTGATAAAATCGGCCTTGTCTTTCTTCTGCCAGCGCAACGCCGAGCGGCGGTATGTTGAGCTTATTTCCCCTTTTACTTTTTACTTGGTATAAATCGTGCAGGTTTTCATTTATCACACTCCCGAACTTACCCCCGTCCATACTCTACCCGATTGCGCCGTCGTTATCGATGTTTTAAGAGCGACAACCACGATCGCCACTGCCCTCAATGCCGGTGCAGAAGCAGTGCAAACCTTCAGCGATCTGAAAACCCTGATGCAGGTGAGCGATACCTGGCAACCAGAAAAACGTCTCCGGGCAGGAGAAAGAGGCGGCGCGAAAGTGGAAGGCTGCGATCTGGGCAATTCTCCCCTCGATTGTACCCCTGATTTAATGAAAGGTCGTCGTCTGTTTATCAGCACCACTAACGGCACTCGCGCTCTGCAAAGAGTGGAAGAATCCCCGATCGTGATCACTGCGGCTATGATCAATCGGCAAGCTGCGGTTAATTACTTATTGGATAGGCAGCCCGAAACCGTCTGGATTGTTGGCTCTGGTTGGGAAGGGGGTTATTCTTTGGAAGATACGGCCTGTGCTGGAGCGATCGCCGATGCGCTACAAGAACAATCGGGGCAAATGGCGATCGGTAATGATGAGGTTATCGCCGCAATCGCTCTTTATCGTCAATGGCAAAATGATCTTTTAGGAATGTTCCACAGTTGTAGTCACGGTCAGCGCCTCTTGCGTCTCCACTGTCAAGAAGATTTAAAATACTGCGCTAATATTGACTCTCTTGATGTTTTACCGATCCAAAAAGAACCGAGCATTTTAGTCAAACTTTAGACATTATCACCCAGAGAAAGGGTCCTCCGTGCCGGTAGGAGTATCGATCCTAGCCGGATTCCTTTATTTAGGGTCTGCTGAATAAATCTAAAAACCTTGTTGGATAAAACTTTTAGACCTTTTTGAAATCCAAAAGTGCCTCGTCTGAGAGTGATCAGGGGGAAAATTCAGGTACTTTTTCCCTGAAAATTAGGTAATTGAGCAGATGAAAATCGGTAAAACCCTACACCCCACACCCCACACCCCACACCCTACCCCCACCGAAAAACTTTTTGCCGCAAACCCTATTTATAGTTTGCCAACCATGACTATCGATTCTTTACTGCAACCTTTTCAGCGTTTTGGTGTCAATCTCGGTTTAGAAAGAATAAAAAATCTGCTGGAGATTTTAGGCAATCCCCAAGATAAAATTCCGATTATTCATGTCACAGGAACTAATGGCAAAGGTTCGGTTTGTGCCTATCTATCCTCTATTCTCAGCACCGCTGATTACAAAGTCGGACGTTATATTTCTCCCCATTTAATTGATTGGACAGAAAGAATCTCTATCAATGGCGAAAATATTGAAACCGCGACTTTAGAAAACCTGCTTAAATATATAAAATCGCTTATCGATCCCCAGCAGGAAAGTCCTACTCAATTTGAGGTAATTACTGCCGCTGCTTGGCTGTATTTTGCCCGGGAAAAGGTGGATATTGCCGTGATGGAAGTGGGTTTAGGAGGAAGATTAGATGCGACTAATGTCTGCGCTCAACCTTTAGTTACTGTCATCACTTCTATTAGTCGGGAACATTGGCAAAATTTAGGACCGACGGTTGCCGATATTGCTGGCGAAAAAGCGGGGATATTAAAAGCGAATTGTCCCGCAGTTATCGGACAATTACCGGAATCAGCGCAGGGAGTAGTTAGGGAGAGAATCAAGCTGTTAAATTGTCCGACGGTATGGGTAGAAGCTGCCGAAAAAATTGCCGATAATCGGGCTAAATATCAAGGGTTGGAATATCCTTTATCCTTAGCGGGAGATTTTCAACTAACTAATTCCGCTATAGCGATCGCTGTTGTTAATATTTTACGTCAGCAAGGTTGGCAAATTAGCGATGAAGTCGTGCAAGAAGGAATGGCAAAAACTCGCTGGTTAGGACGTTTACAAACCGTTAGTTGGTGTCAGCGAGAAATTTTAATAGATGGCGCTCATAATCCCGCTGCTGCTATTGGTTTAAGGCAGTATGTAGATAGTTTAAAGGCTCCAAAAATTATCTGGGTGATGGGTATTTTATCGACTAAAGATCATCGAGAAATATTCCAAGCTTTATTAAGAAAAGGCGATAGTTTATATTTAGTTCCTGTCCCAGATCATAGCAGTGCCAATCCTGAAACCTTAGCGGAATTAGCGGCTTCAATTTGTCCAGAATTATCTCACCTAGAGACTTGTTCCGATGTATTTTTAGGACTAAAAAAAGCAATCCAAGAATCTGCCGATAGTCAGATAATTCTCTGTGGATCGCTTTATCTAGTCGGTTACTTTTTAGGGAGTTTGCTTTAGGGAAAATAAAACATCAATTTTACTGGTGGTTTTATCAGGCATAGTGGCAGTAATTCCGATCCCGCGTACCGATTCTAAAAAGGCCTTTGCTTCCGGGGTTAATTCCGTGGCCGGAAGATTATTAATTCCCCCTGCTTTAGCGATAATTTGCTCCACATCGATGAAGAAATAACCGAGATTATTTTTAGGCAAATTTGCGATCGATGCTTGGAAATTCTCACTTTGGCTAATCGGTTGATTCGGTTGGGGTTGATAGGGAATTCCGACGGTCATTTTTAGGGTATCATTATTAGGCCAAGCATAGGTTAAAATCGCTTGTTCTTCCGCTTTCCATTCAGTCACATTTTGACCGGAAATTTGACTGTTTTTTATGGTGATAAAGGGAAAAGTTTTTACCAATTGATTTAACTTATCGAGGGTAGTTTTTGCCGCTTTATAATCGCCGGTTTGCCAGATCATCATTCCCCCAAAACCTAACCCTCCCAGCGCTTGCTGGTTGGGGATAATTCCGAAGGCAAATTCTCGATCCATCCAGTTAAAAACTTCTTTATCCGCGTCAAGAGTTGCCATCTGAAAATTCTCACGGATCTGACGCAGAAAAACTTGTAATTCTGGGTTAGTTTGGGACTGTTTTTCTGCTTCTTCCCATCCCTGTTTAAGATTATTACCACTCCAAAGTGCGATGGTATCTCCGGGTAAATAATTTAAAACTTGATTTCTGCTGGGGGAAGGTAGATTAGAAATAGTTTCAGGGGCAAGTTTAGCCACCATTTGTAATTGTAATCCCGTATCGGTGACACCCACTCCCGCGACAATATCCTTAATTTTTGCTAATTCTTGCCGACTTTGGGGAGATAAATTAGCATCTGCTCCCAAGATTTTGGCATAATCATCGATATAAATTGTTGCTAGGGTATTGGGTAGGTTGAGGGATTGGGAAAGCAGTTTTCTCACTTCCGGTTTACTGCTAAAAGATGGCTGTCCTCGGTAGGTATTGATCGCCGATTCTAACACCTTTTTATCGTAGGATATCAACAAAAAATCGCCGGTAACGGCAGTATAAATGGTGGTGTTATCCTGCCAATCTATAGCAGTAATTTTAATATCTTTGTAGTCACTGGTGCTAGTTTTGCGATTAACTTGTTGTCCTAGTTTTTTCTCGAATTCCGACGCTTTAATTTTATCTTTGATCCCGATAACCGTTAATAATCCCGATTGTCCGGGAGTAGCTGCGGGAAGGAAAGCAAAGCTGATACTACCGATCCAAGGTTCGATATCCCGTTGATAATTAATCTTATCGGTGAAAATATTTTTTTGTAATTCTTCTAGTCCTTGACTAACCGCAGTTCGCGATTCTGGTGTACCATATTTAGCTAACACTGACCAAGCTTTTGCATCCGTGGAGACAAAACTACTAGCGAAGGCAGTTTCTGGGATAACTTTTGCCGATTCTAAGGGGGTGAATCTTTGCCAAGGTAGTTGTCCTCGTAGATAAAGATAGACACCTCCTGCGGTTACTGCTGTTAGTCCTAAGACGACTAAACAACCGGGTAAAAATGATTTTTTTGACATATAATTGTGGTTTGGTTAAAAAGTTCAATACTTGGCGATCAATTTTTATCTAGCTGTAGTCTCTAGATCAGTTCTATTGTAGTTATCTTAATTATATTATCTTATCCCCAAAGGGAACAGATAACATTTTAGCTAATTTTTCCGACATTCTTGCTAATTACCGGAGAAAATTGGCTCATTCTTGGTTAGCCTGCCAACCCACCGCTTGATTAATATTAGTCAACCCATTGGCCTCTAATTTTTCTGTTAATCCTTGTAAAATATTTGATACTAGCCAAGGTCCCTGATATAACCAACCAGTATAAATCTGTAATAAACTCGCACCGGCGGTCATTTTTTCCCAAGCATCATCGAGAGAAAAAATGCCTCCCACTCCAATTATCGGTAAATTGCCTTGGGTTTGCCGATAGATAAAACGGATCACTTCCGTGGCACGTTCCCGCAAAGGTTGCCCACTAATTCCCCCTGCTTCTTCAGTGATTGGTTTACCAGTTTCAGGCAGAATTGTAGTTTTTAATCCCGTGCGTTTAGTGGTGGTATTAGTAGCGACAATTCCGGCTAACTGATAGGAGAAAGCTAACTCAACAATCGTTATGATATCTTCCCATTCCAAATCGGGAGAAATTTTCACTAATAGGGGTTTTCTGCCTTGATTTTCTGTTTGTAAAATGTCGAGGATTTTATCGAGTTGTTCACCACTTTGCAGGGAACGCAAACCGGGAGTATTGGGAGAACTAACATTAACGACAAAATAATCAGCATGGGGGAATAAATAGCGAAAACTGCCTAAATAGTCCTCCGGGGCCTTTTCTAGGGGCGTATTTTTCGATTTACAGAGGTTAATGCCGATGGGAATCTGTCGGGGTTGTCGTTGCCAAGATTGCTGGAGAGTTGCCGCTAGAACCGGCGCGCCGAGGTTATTTGCTCCCATACGGTTTAATCCAGCCAAATCTTCCGGTAAACGAAATAATCTCGGTTTTGGGTTGCCCGGTTGCCCTTCTAGGGTGACAGCACCCACCTCGGCAAAACCAAAGCCGAAACTAGGCCAAAGTCCTGCCCCTAAACCGTCTTTATCGAATCCTGCCGCTAATCCGACGGGATTGGGGAAATTTAACCCCCAGAGGCTTTGAGATAGGCGAGAATCGCTAAAACTGAGGGATTCTGATAATTGTGAGATTAACCATTGTCCCCAAAATTCCCCTCGCGAGCGATCGATTTTTTGCAGAGTATTTAATAATTGTTTTTGTGTTCCCTCTAAATTGCCCCGAATAGCCTTGAAAGCTAGAGGATAAAAGGGTTTAATTGTATCAATTATATTTGTCATAAGAAGACAGGAATTAGGGGTTGGAGAATTATTAAGTATTTAATGACTAAAGTGATCAAGTTTTTATTAACTAAATTTGCTTTCCCTATTCTCCACTCCCCAAGACTATAAACCTTGACGAGGATTAAAAGTTTCAATCGCCCGTATTTTTTTATAAAGTTCTAATTCTTCAGGGCTAGGATAGGGAGGATTAACTAATTGAATTTCCACTAATTGATCGCCCCTTTCTCCTTGGAAATTTGGATAACCTTTATTAGCCAAACGTAATCTTTGACCGCTTTTAACTCCATTAGGAATCATCATTTTAACTAAACCGTCAATGGTAGGAATTTCCACAAAACCGCCCACAATTGCCTCGCTAGGAGTAATCGGTACTTGACAGACAATATCAGAACCTTGAATCCTAAAAAAAGGATGCCTAGCGATAGTTATTTTTAAATATAAATCACCCCCTTCAAGACCCTGACCTTTGAGACGAATTTTCTGCCCATCGATCATGGCTGCTGGCATATCAACCTCAATCGAACGGCCATCTTCCAGACGAATTCTTTGTCTACCACCTTGATAAGCTTTCTCCAACGGTAAAGTCAATTTCGCCTCCACATCTCGACGATTTAAACGGGTAGAGGAGGTAATTTTAGCGCGTTTAGCATTAGCGTTATCTTTAAACTTCCATAAATCCTCTTCTGTACGGGGTGCTTTCCCATCACCGCCACTATTCCCTTTTTCCCCCGCACGCTTCTCACTGCGCTTATTCTCCTTGAAGGTACTATTATACTCAATTCGCCTTTGTTCATCGGAGAGAACATGATAGGCTTCATTAAGATCTTTGAATTTTTCCTCTGCGGATCTATTCCCCGGATTGAGATCGGGGTGATATAGGCGCGCCAGTCGTCGAAAAGCCTTTTTGATCTCGTCACCAGTAGCCGTGCGAGATACTCCTAAAACATCATAATAATTAACTAATTGTGGCATATATTCAGTTATCAGTTATCAGTTTTCAGTTTTCAGTTTTCAGTTATCAGTTTTCAGTTTTCAGTTATCAGTTATCAGTTATCAGTTATCAGTTTTCAGTCAATAGTATTAAGCGATAAGCTCGGAGCTGCTTTTCACTGTTTACTGCTCACTGTTCACTGCTCACTGTTTACTGCTCACTGTTTACTGCTCACTGATTAGAACCAATCGTCATCATCATCATCCCAGTTATTTTGGGAGGGAATATTGCGGGAACGATTGCCGCCGCTGCGGTTACTTTTACTATTGTTATAACTTTTTTCCTCCGAAGGGGGGGGACTTGGCCAATCGCTATCGCGGCCATTATAGTAATTGTCCTGACCGCGGGGACGATAACTATCTTGATTAGCCGAATAATTGGGTCGATAATCACTTTGATAACCCGGTGTACCCGGACGATAATCCTGACGATAACGATCGCGGCGCGGTTCGGAGGGAAGATCATCTTCCTTGTCCCCGGTAAAAGTCTTGCGAATAGCGCTAAAAAAGCCCTCATCTTCCTCGTCGTATTGTAGCCGTACCTCGCGATTTAATTCATAGATAACATCCTGTAGGTCCGCTTGGGCGCGATCGATGCGACGGTCATCATTTTTCTCCAAAGCGTCGATAATTTCCGTACTCAAAGACTCAATTTGACGACGATAGGAACGGGTAAACTCATTACCAAAATCGAGAGTAACATCTTTTAAGCGTCGTTGGGATTGATCCACCAGAGAGCGGGCGCGATTGCGTTTATCGACCTTTTCGCGACGGGTACGATCTGCTTCCGCAAATCGGGCAGCATCGCCGATCATGCGGTTAATTTCCCCTTCGCTGAGGGTAGAAGCGCCTTGAATGGTGACACTTTGCTCCCGTCCGGTCATTTTATCCCTAGCGGTGACTTGTAGAATACCGTTAGCATCGATATCGAGGGACACCTGCACTTGCGGAATACCCCGGGGTGCGGGGGGAATACCGGTTAATTTAAAACGTCCCAAGGATTTATTATCGCTGGCCATTTCCCTTTCCCCCTGCAAAACGTGAATTTCCACCACAGTTTGATTATTTTCGGAAGTGGAAAAAAGGTCAGATCTGCGGACGGGAATAGTGGTATTGCGGGGGATTAACTTTTTCATCACACCGCCGATGGTTTCTAAACCCAAGGATAAAGGGGTCACATCGAGGAGCAGCACGTCTTTGACCTCGCCGCCCAAAATTCCCGCTTGAATAGCCGCCCCGACCGCTACAACCTCATCAGGGTTAACATTTTGATTGGGTTCCCTATCGATAAAACTCCGCACTAAATCCTTCACCACCGGCATCCGCGTGCCGCCGCCCACCAGTACCACTTCATCTAGTTGGACGGGGGACAAACCGGCATCAGAAAGGGCCCGTTTGAGAGGACGACGGAGACGACTGATTAAATCGCCGCATAATTCCTCAAATTGGGCCCGACTCAGGCGAGTTTCAATGTGTTTTGGTCCGTCTTCCGTGGCGATGATAAAGGGTAGATTAATATCGGTGACACTGACCCCAGACAGTTCTATTTTGGCTTTTTCTGCCGCTTCTGTCAGTCTTTGTAGTGCTTGCCGGTCTTGGCGCAGCTCCACGCCTTCCTGTTCCAAAAATTGATTGGCTAACCAATCGACGATTCTTTTATCGAAATCATTACCGCCTAATTGGGTGTCGCCACTGGTGGCCTTCACCTCAAAAACGCCGTCACCTACTTCCAGGATAGAAACATCAAAAGTACCGCCCCCCAGGTCAAAAACGAGGATTTTCTTGCTTTCCTGTTCATCGAGACCGTAGGCTAGGGCGGCGGCGGTGGGTTCGTTGAGAATCCGCATCACTTCTAACCCCGCGATTCGGCCCGCATCCCGGGTGGCTTGACGTTGGGAGTCGTTAAAATAGGCGGGGACGGTGATTACGGCCCCGGTCACTTCTTCCCCTAGATAACGGCCGGCTTCTTCGGCTAATCGGCGTAAAACTAGGGCGGAAATTTCTTCGGGGGCGAATTCTTTTTGCAGACGGGGGCATTTAATTTTGATATTGCCCATCTCATCCCGGCGGATGGTGTAGGGGACGCGCTTCGATTCGGGGTTTAATTCCGTGTAGCGACGACCTATGTAGCGTTTGACTCCATAGTAGGTGTTTTGGGGATTGAGTACCCCTTGTCGCCGGGCCATTTGACCGACCACTAACTCCCCATCTTTATTAAAACCGACCACAGAAGGGGTGGTTCTCATGCCCTCCGAGTTGGCGATGACCACTGGCTTTCCGCCTTCCATCACGGCGACGACGGAGTTAGTTGTTCCTAGATCAATGCCTACTACTCTACCCATGCTTGTTTTTGTCTCCCCCTAGATTTCGATAACTTCGGGACTTTTACCTTCGATCGATAGTTTAAATCGCTTAATGCTTGTTGACAATATTGTATCGAATTGTCTTAGGTTCTCGCTCTCGCTTCGGGGGGATTGAGGGCGTGATTACCGAAGTGGTCTTTTAGCGACTCTGGCGATCCGGCTTGGGGGGTTTTAAATAGGGTCTGCGGCAAAAAGTTTTTCCTGGGGGCAGGGTGTGGGGTGTAGGGTGTGGGGTGTAGGGTGTGGGGTGTGGGGTTTTACCCATTTTCAGACGGTCAATTACCTAATTTTTAGGGAAAAAGTCCCGGAATTTTCGCCCCGATGACTCCCGTCTGGCACTTTTTGAGGTCAAAAAAGTCTAAAAGTCTTATCCAACAAGGTTTTTAGATTTGTTCAGCCAACCCTAAATATTGCTAGATTTGGAGATTTGCGCTCTTAAACCTCTTGCAAAAGTCAAAAAGTAATCAATCCTGATGCTGAAAGCATCTATTCTTCTTTCTGTTGCCTGTTGCCTGTTGCCTGTTGCCTGACTTCTGCAAGAAGTCTATTGACTAATTCGGGTGGCGGCTGACAGGAAATAGAGATTATTCTGCCCGTACTGGGATGATTAAAAAGGATTTGATTGGCATGGAGATAATAACCACAATCTCCCGGGACTGCATCCGGTCGCGGTAATCCTCCCAGACCATACAAGGGATCACCGATTAAGGGATAGCCAAAAAAGGCCAGATGAATGCGAATTTGATGGGGTCTGCCCGTAAAAATTTGTACTTCTAATAGGGTACTATCGGGATGTTTTTTTAAGACTCGACCATCGCTGCGGGCCGATAACCCATCTGTGAGCGCACCGTAAACGTAGCCTAAAATGGGATGGGCGATTTTCCCGATCGCTTGATTAATAGTAAAATTATCCGGTATGTCGCCCTGACCCACTAAAGCTCGATATATTTTGGTAATTTTCCCCTCTCGCATCTGTTGACTCAATTTAGCTCTGGCGGGCTTTGATTTCGCCATTAAGACTATGCCCGAAGTGCCGCGACCAAGACGATGAATTGGATAGGGAGTGACCTCGGTATAATGCTGATGTACCAAATGGATAAGAGTATGTTCGAGAAATCCACCCCCCGCTAACACCGGTAATCCCGAAGGTTTCGCCACCACTAACACCTCGGCATCCTCGTAGAGTACCTCAAAAAAGAGCGGTACATCCGGTTCTGTCCAAGGCGGGCGCTGATAGGTCAATTGCTGCCCGATTTCTAAGACTGTATCGGGGCAAGCGGGACGACCGTTGACTAGAATTGCTCCTGATAAAATGCGATCGAGCCATTCTTCTGGGCTAGAATGGGGATATTTGCCCGTATAGTAAGCTAATAGGCTTAATCCTGCCTGATTTTTGCTAATTTTATCTCGATAAATCCAACCTTGATTGGCCATTGGGGAAGTGGGTGTGGGGTGTGGGGTGTGGGGTGTGGGGTGTGGGGTGTGGGGAGAATAAATAAAAAAGTCTCCTATCTCCTGAATACTGACGACCGACTCCTGACTCCTGACTTCTAACCCAATCTTCGACAAAGATAAGCAAAAATTATTTATTGACTCCAAAAGCTTGAGAATATTTAAATTAACATTCCGCAATATTTACAAATTCTTAAGAATTAATTGAGAAAGATTTTTATTTAACAACGATGTTACAATGGTAACAGCGATTTTACTGAATTTCACAATGGGTTGTTCTGTGCTTTTTGGGGCAGCAATCGTTGAAACCCTTGCCACACCTACAAGGTAATCCCAATTCAGACAGGTAAATCAGTCAATTTCACCCACAACGATGATCTTTTTTTTGTGTAGTTTTATTGCAAAAAAAAAGTTTTTTTGACAAAAAGCACAAAGTATGCAGGGGTAGTTCTTGCAGAGTGGGGAGAAGGGAGAAGGAAGTAAAACAATCTCCTGTCTCCTGATCCCTGAACACTGACTCCTATCTCCTGACTCCTAACGGCTTCAAGTGGGGATTTACTCTACCACCCAGGGAGTGATGGCGGGAGTCCAATTAGCCAATTCTGCATCGCTAAACCAGAGACTAACTTCATCTTTGGCGGTATCTGGGCCATCGGAACCATGGATAAGATTGCGTCCGACACTAATGCCAAAATCACCGCGAATCGTACCCGGTTCAGCATTGAGGGGATTAGTGGCGCCAATAATTTTTCTAGCGGAGGCAATTACTCCTTCTCCTTGCCAAACCATGGCCACCACGGGGGAGGAGGTAATAAAATCGACCAACGAAGGGAAAAAGGGTCGTTCTTTATGAACAGCGTAGTGTTTTTCCGCTAATTCGCTAGAAACCTGCATCATTTTCAACCCAACCAGCGTAAAACCTTTAGTTTCAAAGCGTTGAATAATTTCCCCCACCAGATTGCGCTGCACACCGTCGGGTTTAATCATTAAGAAAGTGCGTTCCATACTGCCTCTTAAAATTTAGCCATAAATTGTCACAAAACCCAGATTAACCCGGAATGGCATCCTAGAGAAGGGCAGAATTTTCGCTTAAATTGCTGAGTTAGCTTGCCGTACGATTTAGCTAACCTTGGCAGGGTTTGGCCAACTTTCCCCGCAGCAATTAAGCTGCCCGCGCATTTAAATTGCTTGTTGAGACGAGGCAAGAGGCACTCTTGCAAGAGGCAACAGTAAAGGGATTGGGGGAGATTCGGCTAATCTTAAGAATAAGCGCTTTAAATGCGTCTTAGCTTATTACCGGTTAACTGTAACAGTTTAGTTAAGTAGTCATGCAAAATAAATTTCCTAGTGAAGACAGGCAAGAGGCAATAGGCAAGAGGCAAAAGCTTTATCGAAGTGTGTAATTAATTTTGCTTAGGTACTTAGATGTATCTCCTGACCTATAGTCTAAATATAGTGGTAATTTAGAGAATTACCGAGAAAAAAAGGGGAAAAAGGATGATTTCTCCAGATAAAGACGGGGTGCATCTCAATTTTGCAGAAATATCTATATTGCATTTTGGGCGCGGGCGATGCGGCCTTACTATTGGGAAAATAATATGATTGTAGCGGCGAATTGCCTTCGCCCTCATTTAATAACTTCTGCTTATCAGTATAAGTGGGAGAGAGTCACAAATATTGAGATGCACCCAAAAGATGAGTCTAAAACTTTACTTTTTGCGTCATGGCGAAACCACAGCCAGTCAAGCGGGTAGTTTTTGCGGTCGATTAGACTTGCAACTAACCCCGGCTGGCGATGAAATGGCCAAGGATTTCGCTCTTGCCTATCGAGATGTGCCTTGGACAGGGATCTATTCTAGTCCCCTCAAGCGCACCCTAGCCACCGCCACCCCTTTAAGCGATCTCTTGGCTATTCCCATCCACAAACGGGAAGGATTAAAAGAGATTGCCTACGGCCAATGGGAGGGAAAAACCGCAGCCGAGGTTAATCGGGAGTTTCATGATGATTATGTGCGCTGGTTAGCAGATCCGGGCTGGAATTCTCCCACGGGGGGCGAAAAAGGCATCGATATCGCTCGCCGCAGTTCGGAAGTATTAGAGGAAATCGACCATAATCACGATGATGGCCATATTTTGATCGTTTCCCATAAAGCAACGATCCGAATCATGTTATGTTCTCTTTTAGGCATTGATATCGGCCGTTATCGCGATCGAATTGCCATGCCCGTGGCCTCGGTAACGATCGTCGAATTAGCCGAACACGGTCCCCTCTTTCAAGTTATAGGCGATCGCTCTCACCTCCGCAATGACCTGCGCTCGCGAGCGGGAACCTAACCAGTCAAAAGTAACCAGGTAAGCCCCGGATTTGGTCTGCTGAAAAACTATGTGCTTGATGTTATATTTTCTGCGACACGGACAAACGGCCTATAGCAAAACGGGAGGATACTGTGGTACTCCAGAAAATGACCCCGGTTTGACTGCCGAAGGCATCGAAATGGCGGAGGAATTCGCCGATGTCTATCGTTCTTTACCTTGGCGCGCAGCCTACGTCAGTCCCCTACAAAGAGCTATTCAAACCGCTAAACCCCTCTGTGAAGCGGTAGGACTGAAATTAGAAATCCGCCAGGGATTACAAGAGATCGGTTATGGTCTTTGGGAAGGTATGCACCCCAACGATATCGATCGTCAATATCATGATCTCTATGTACGTTGGTTGACGGATCCGGCTTGGAATGCTCCCCCCAACGGGGAAAGGGGTATCGATATAGCCCGTCGTTCCGCAGCCGTTTTGGAGGAAATCGAACACACCCACAGTGATGGCAATATCTTGATCGTTTCCCACAAGGCCACCATCCGGATCATGCTCTGTAGTCTGATGGGTATTGATGTGGGCCGTTATCGCGATCGATTTGAAATGCCCGTGGCCGCTGTCAGTATTGTTGAATTAGGCAGTCGTGGCCCGCTTTTCCATGGCATCGGTTTACGTTCCCACCTCAGTGAGTACCTGCGTTCTCTCCCCTGCACCTAATCAGTTATCAGTGATCAGTTATCAGTTATCAGTGATCAGTTATCAGTGATTCAGTTATCAGTGATCAGATGTCAGTTTTCATACTCAATCCGGTTATTAAAAACTGATTATCTATTCCCTCTTTTGCCTTTTGCCGTTCGGCTGAGCTCA
>NZ_JAPZSO010000208.1:0-9037 GCF_027531715.1 Microcystis sp. LE19-8.1F
CACAACAGGCTAAGGATTATTTTCCCAATTTAAAGGAACATGAGTTACCGCGTTATATTTTAGTCTCGGATTTTCAACGGTTTAAATTATATGATTTAGATTCGGGCAATCAATGGGAATTTGAATTAAGCAATTTTGTTGATAACGTTCATTTATTTGATTTTATTGCTGGTTACGAAAAGCGAGTTTATAAAGACGAAGATCCCGTCAATATTCAAGCGGCCGAGTTAATGGGAAAACTTCATGATTGCCTCAAAGAAATTGGTTATATAGGGCATAATTTAGAAGTTTATCTAGTGCGTTTATTATTTTGTTTATTTGCCGATGATACGGGTATTTTTAATAAGGGTATTTTCTGGGAATATATTGATCTACATACCAAAGAAGATGGCAGTGATTTGGCGATGCACATTGATGCTATTTTTCAGGTTTTGAATACACCAGAAGAAAAAAGATTAAAAAATCTCGATGAGAATTTAACTCAATTTCCCTACATAAATGGCAAGTTATTTGAGGAGTCATTACCCTTAGCGGCTTTTGATAGCAAGATGAGAGTCATGTTATTAGAAGCTTGTGCTTTTGATTGGGGAAAAATTTCCCCTGCTATTTTTGGCTCTATGTTTCAAGCGGTAATGAATCCAAAAGAGCGACGCAATTTAGGGGCGCATTATACCTCCGAGAAAAATATTCAAAAGGTGATTAAACCATTATTTTTAGATGATTTACACAGAGAATTTGAGAAGGTTAAAGGCAATCGCAATAAATTACTAGAATTTCACAAAAAGATTGCTAATTTATATTTTCTCGATCCTGCCTGTGGTTGCGGCAATTTTTTAATTATTACCTATCGGGAGTTACGCGATTTAGAGATTTTGGTATTACAGGAGTTAGATAAAACGGGGCAGTTAGTAACAGATATTAGTACCATTATTCAGGTGGATGTCAATCAGTTTGCTGGTATTGAATACGATGAGTTTGCGGTGAGGGTGGCAGAGGTGGCGATGTGGTTAATTGATCATCAGATGAATATTAAAGTTAGTAATACTTTTGGTCAATATTTTGTGCGTTTACCATTAAAGAAAGCGGCAAAGATTGTTCATGGAAATGCCTTGCGGATTGATTGGGAAGAACTTATATCAAAAGAGAAGCTCAATTTTATTTTAGGGAATCCTCCTTTTGTGGGGCATCATTACCAAAATTTTGATCAAAAAGAAGACTTAAAGCTAGTTCTTGATAAAATCATTGGATCAGGGGTTATGGATTATGTATCAGCATGGTTTTATAAATCTGCTCAATTTATTCAAAACACAAAAATTAAGGTGGGATTAGTGGCGACTAATTCTATTTCTCAAGGGGAACAATCATCTATCTTATGGAATGTTTTAATAAACGAATTTAATATCAGTATTCATTTTGCCCATAGAACTTTCAAATGGAGTAATGAAGCTAAAGGTAATGCTGCGGTTCATTGTGTGATTATTGGATTTGCTAGTTTTGAAGCTAATGAAAAATATATATTCGACTATCAGACTATAACCAGTGAGCCGCTTTTAATAAAAGCCAAAAATATTAATCCTTACTTAATCAATGCAAACAATATTCTGGTTTTTAATCGAAAATATCCTCTCTGTAATGTCCCTAATATGATGTATGGAAATAAGCCAACAGATGGAGGTAATTTTATTTTATCCGAAGAAGAAAAAAATACTCTTGTCTCAAAAAATCCTTTGTTAATTAAATTTATCAGACCTTTTATTAGTGCTAGAGAATTTTTAAATGGTGGTAAAAAATGGTGTTTGTGGCTACTCGATATTAAACCCAATGAACTCAAGAATATACCTGAAATTTTGGAGCGTGTGGAAGCCGTGAAGCAATTCAGATCAAAAAGTATTGCAGCTTCAACCCGAAACTATTCTTATCATTGTTTATTTCGACAAATAACGCAACCAAAATCAGACTATATTCTTGTACCTAGAACTACGTCAGAAAATAGAAAATACATTCCCATTGGCTTTTTTACGGCTGATAATATCGTTAGTGATACTTGTCAAGCTATTCCGAACGGCGATTTATATTTATTTGGTATTCTTACTTCAGAAATGCACATGGCATGGGTTAAATATGTGTGTGGAAGATTAAAAAGTGATTATCGTTACTCAAAAGATATTGTTTATAATAATTTTCCTTTTCCTGAAACGGCGACCGACAAACAAAAACAAACCGTCGAAACTTGCGCTCAAGCTGTGCTAGATACTAGGGTAAAATATCCTGATAGTAGCCTTGCGGATTTATATGATCCTTTAACCATGCCTCCCGACTTGCTCAAAGCTCACCAAAAACTTGACAAAGCTGTTGATTTGTGTTATCGTCCCCAACCCTTTACCAGTGAATTAAACCGTATTGAATACCTCTTTGAACTTTATGAAAAATTAACCGCTCCCCTACTCCCTACCAGCAAACAAAAAGCCACGAAAAGAAAAAATTCTCAATAACCGAAAATGCTTGCTTGTCTGCCTTTTATTCAGTCAACAGTTATCGGTTAACAGTGGAAAAAACTGATATAGTGCTATTGGGAGTAGTAAGGTACAGCGACTTTCTTACCCGTTCCCCGTTCCCCGGCCTAAACCCTAGAAATCATCGGGAATAATCCATTGGGTCGGTTGCGTCAGTTTTTTTAGTCTAGCGGCTTCTGCCATTTCTAACATCTTGTCCAAAGAAGTTTCGGCAATAAATTTAGCTGCTTCGGCGGCATGAGCTTGATTGGGGCATTTATCGCCTAAAATACAACCATTTAGGCAATCTACAGCACAATTTACCTGTTTTTCCATAAAAAATCTCTTTTTCTGACTAGATTTGGCCTTTATATTTTAACCCAACTTTTTTCAGTACCCAAGCAAAATCAATTACCATCGAAAATGAGGTAATTGACCACGGCGGTTCGACAAGCTCACCGTCCACTCGACTGAGCTTCGCCGAACGTCCTGAAAATCGGTAAAACCCCACACCCCACACCCAACCCCCCCGATGTCGGGGGGGTTGGGGGGCCACACCCTACCCCGAGGAAAAACTTTTT
This sequence comes from Microcystis sp. LE19-8.1F, assembly GCF_027531715.1. NCBI lineage: Bacteria > Bacillati > Cyanobacteriota > Cyanophyceae > Chroococcales > Microcystaceae > Microcystis > Microcystis sp. LE19-8.1F. The sequence continues at coordinate 3,074 of NZ_JAPZSO010000208.1, forward strand.
CAGCAAACCCTAGGTAAGTAATTATGCCAGTTAAGAAAGCGGCACCCTTAACCTTTCCCTAACCCATAAATTGCTATACATTTTAATTGTGTGAGGAGTGAGAAGAAAGCAAAGTCCTTGGGGTCGAAACACGGCAAGACTCCCAAGGGCTTTTCCATGTCTAGGGAACAGTTGTCAGTCATGAACCAGCCTCAAGAGCGAGAACCTTTTGCCAGTTTAGTTTTATATCATCTCTTTAAATGGTCGTTCGTTAGCCCCACCCTACACGGCTATTTTCGAGGTCGCGTTTACGGAGTGGAAAATGTCCCCCGGCGTCATCCTCTGATTATCGTCTGCAATCACGCCAGTTACTTCGATCCACCCCTATTATCCTGTGCCGTGCGTCGTCCCGTAGCTTATATGGCTAAAGAAGAATTATTTACCATCCCGATTTTAAAACAGGCGATCGCTCTTTACGGGGCCTATCCCGTTAAACGGGGCAGTGGTGATCGCGGCGCAATTCGGGCAGCGATGGCAGCCTTAGCAGCGGGCTGGGCAGTGGGATTGTTTCTGGAGGGAACCCGCACCGAGGACGGATTGATCCATCAACCAAAACTAGGCGCGGCGATGATTGCCGCTAAAGCGGGAGTTCCCCTGTTACCCGTCAGTTTGTGGGGGACAGAAAAGATTTTTCAAAAAGGTTCTTCTTTTCCCCATAGTATCCCCTTAACTATTCGCATCGGGGAAGTGCTGCCACCACCGATTTCTAACAAAAGAGAAGCTTTACAGGCAGTTACCGAGCGCTGTGCCGAAATTATTAACGGATTACACGCCCTCGGACGCTAAGGCGACCTTTTAAACGAGATTTAGTCTTAGATTTCTTTCCCCTACACTTTGAAGTGGGGAATCTAGGCTAAAATTGGCATAACTCGACCATCGCCTCGATCATGTTCTTTTTTGTCCTCGGCTTCAATCTAGGCTTAACTTTATTTAATTGCTTTCTAGTCTGGAAATTGTGGCAATTGCGGCGGATTTTAGGGCGAGTGACCAAAATTTTAAACCGGGTGGAACGACGTTTACACCACATTTTTTACCCCGCCCCGGAATATATTGTTATCGCTGGGGCGAAAACCTATTATCTCCGACAAAACTATCAACGTCTCTGCGGACAGATACAGATACTACAATCCCTATTCTTGACCTTCTCCCTGATCATCCGTTACTGGCAGCGTCAATCCCGTCAACGCCGTCGCCTGTGGTCGCTAAAATTGAGCAAAATCTCTAGCAATTAAGCAGCTAACAGCGATCGCCAACCAGAGTAATACACAAGTACGAGTTAAATTCAAAGCCTGTTCGACGGTTTTGACGGTAATCGGGTTGAGGTTATCGCCCAATAAAGGTTTTTCCACAATCTGGCCCCGGTATTGATTTTTACCCCCCAATTGCACCCCCAAAATCGCCCCATAGACGCATTCACTCCAACCGGAATTAGGACTAGGATCCCGACGGGCATCGCGCCAACAAATGCTTAAAACTCGCCCCGGCCGGCCCGAAATTAGGGCGAGAGTTAAGACCGTTAAACGACAGGGTAGCCATGTCAAAACATCCTCGCTTTTGGCACTAAACCAGCCAATATGGGTGTAGGGTGGCCGACGATAGCCAATCATCGAATCGAGGGTACTAGCGGCTTTATAAGCGCAAGCGAGGGGTACTGGTCCCACCCCCAGAAAAGCACCGAGAAGGGCATAAAAAAGCGGCGCGGTAACTCCATCCACACCATTTTCACTGACAGTTTCTAATAGGGCGCGGAGGATTTCTTCGCGGCTGAGATTATCTGTGTCGCGACCAACGTATAAACTTAGTTGGCAACGAGCTAGGGTGATATTTTCAGCTTGTAAAGCTGCGATGACTGTTTCGGCAGCCTGGCGTAAACTTCTGCCGGCTAAACAACTAGCCAGGAGAATCATTTGTACTAAGCAACTCAGCAGCAAATTGACCTGACCTAACCATTGGATTCCTAGCCACGTTAAGACCCCGGCCAAGATAATTAAACCTAGTCCCAGAATTATGCCCCCTAAACGTTGGCAAATTTTTTCCTGCGTCCAATTAAGAATAACTTTTGTGGCAACAGCAATAATCGCCCCCATCACCTGCACCGGATGAATCCATCCCCAAGGATCGCCGATCAGATAATCTAAAACCGCCCCTAATACTAAAATGATCTCCGTTGCCGTTTCCTTCACCATTACTCCCTTTTGCCATCTATATCCCGAATTTTCTCAATATTGTCTTCCCAGTTAGCCCCATCAAAGAACTGGATCTGAAAATCGCCTAAGACATTGCCATCCAAACAGCGCAGGTTTATATCTATAGCGTCAGGATGGGAGCGGGGACGATAGAAAGGATGAATACCACAAACACGACAAAAATAATGTTGGGCTGTGTGAGTATTAAATGTATAGGTACTTAAGAAATCTTCACCGCTTAGGAGGGTAAATTGTGCTGAAGGAACAATCAGATGCAGAAAGCCTTTTTTCTGACAAATCGAACAATTACAGTCTAGAGCTTGATCATGCTCGATCGCCACTTGAAAACGGATCGCTCCACAGTGACAACCTCCCCCATAAATCTTTGCTTGAGTTGTTCCTGTCATAACTTCTAAACTACTAAACAATAAAGCTGGTTTCCTCTCCCCTAGCGGCGATCCAGCTACGCGCATCGTAGTATAAATCCGCTAAGGTAATCTTACCCAGGGCCTCTTTTAATTTCTCGTGTAGGTGTTTCCAGATAGTAAATGTCACCCAATCTTCTGCCTGTTCGTCCCTGGGATGATAACCTGATAATGGCTCGATCGTCTCTCCCACCGCCTCCAAAATTTGCCCCAACGAGATCCGATTTGCTGGCCTGGCCAATTGATAACCTCCTTGCGATCCCCGAAAGGAGCGAACTAACCCCGCTCGTCGCATTTCTATCAGCAATTTCTCTAGATAAGCGGCCGGGATATCTTGACGTAGGGCGATCGATTTTACCGATACTGGAGTTCCTCTAGGTTGTAAACTAAGATCCAGCAAGGCTTTAACACTATAGTGACCCCTAGTTGTTAGCTTCATTATCCCTCATTTTTACCTCTTGATCTCTATCCTACCCCCTGCCCTCATTGATGACAGAAAGGCTAACCTCCCCTAACTCAGCATCTCGATCAACATTGATAAATTCCGTTAAGATTTTGATCGAGAGATAGAGTGTAATCAATTACAATCAATTTCCTCAAGCAAGTGATAATTTTTAGTTTATACCGTGTAAGATGAGTGTAGAGATCAATCGTAACCCGATTGTTTCTGGTCAGGGGAAGCAATTCTCCTCGACTAGCCTTGATGACCCTAACCTTTACTTATCTGCCGCGAACTTAAATGAACAAAACTACCAATCCAGAACCCCTGACTGGCCTCGAACTAATTGAGAAAGTTAAACAGCTAGGCAACCTCAGCAAAGAAGAAAAAGCCCGGGAATGCGGCTACTATACCATGACAAAAAATGGTATTGAACGCGTTAATATGATGAAATTTCTCAATGCTTTAATCGATGCCGAGGGAATTGACTTAGATAGCAGTGCCAATGGCCACGGACGAGGTGGGCGCTCGGCCAGCTACCGGATCAGTGTCCAATCCAATAATAATCTCCTAATCGGTTCGGCCTACACCAAAAAAATGGGACTCAAACCGGGAGATGAATTTGAAATTACTTTGGGGAGAAAACATATTCATCTCAAGCAAGTTGGCGCCAGCGACGACGACGAATAGCAATAATTAAGGAGAGAGCCGTTTAACTCTCTCCTTGCCATTAGATAAGCTCTTGTCCATTGAAACTAGGTATTTTATCCTCAATCAGTCTTTAAGCATCTAGATCAAAGACTCCGTTCGATATGTCCGGTTAATTTTGTCCTATTAACCGCGGGTAATATACCTCTCCAGAAATCAGGCTAGAAGCCTGATCCACCCAGCTAAAATCTTCATTATTGGAGATGTCTAATGCAGCGACTAGAAAAACTGGCATCTCCTGGGGTGCTAACTAGGAATTCTCGGCTTCTTTGGAGACAATCCAGAAAGCGTGGATAATGCCGGGGACATAACCGATTAAAGTTAAGATAATGTTAATAACAAAGGCTAAACTCAGTCCCGTGGTCAAAAATACGGCTAAGGGCGGCAAAAAAAACGCACAAACTAGGCGAAGAAACATTGTCCATACCTCAAAAAGACTTTAGTGAATCTTAATTCTATCTCAATGGAGCGATTTATCTCCCGTTAAACTGCGTAGCGGTTAACGGGAGATGAATCGCCACCAGAATAAAACTAACGCGGTAGCGTTTCCACTTTCGGGGAGTTTTGGTTCTCGACGTATTTTTTTAGTTGTTCGACAGTAACGCCGCCACAACTGGCCACGAAATAACCTCCCGTCCAAAAATAGGGTTTGTTGTAGAAATACTTTGCCGCTAAGTACGGAAATTCCTTTCTAATTAAGCGACTACTAACTGTTTTAAGATTGGCAATTAACTTGGATAAAGCGATGTCAGGCTTGTAATCGATAATCAGGTGAACGTGATCCGATTCACCGTTAAAATCAAGCAATGCGCTTTCCCATTTCGTCAGCGTTGACGCCAAGATTTCTTTAAGTCGGACTAAGTAGGTAGGCGTTAAAAATTATCAGACACCCCCTCATCAAGGTAGGGTTGATTCATGAATCAACCCTACTTATCAAGGGGGGATCAAGGGGGGATATATCTTCAATTTAATTATAACCACTTACTTAAGATTTCATTGTTAATAACTTTTCGTCGGTATTTGATGACAAATACAACATGAGCAGTAAGTTTGTAAACAGAGCGAAATCCATGATTGTAATCGGTTGACATATTAGGCAGTAAGTGTTAGAATTTAATTTTACATCACGAAACAAACGACAGTGATAACGCTTACCTACCAGTACAAACTAAAGGTAAACAGGCAACAGGAACGGGAGATCGTCCACATTCTTGATGTTTGTAAGAGCGTTTATAATTACGCGCTCTCGGAGCGAAAAGACTGGCTAAACTCTCGAAAGTGTCTGGCGGAGCGCTGTTCGCTAGTTTCCGAGTACATAATTCCTGCGGATCAACCCTATCCAAATTACTTCGTTCAAGCTAAAAATCTAACGGAAGCTAAAAAAGTTTCCCCGATATTAAAGACGGTTAACGCTCAAGTTTTACAGCAAGTCTTAAAAACTTTAGATAAGGCGTTTAACCAGATGAAATCGAAAGGCTTCGGCTTTCCTAGATTTAAGAAAAAGATGCGGAGTTTGGTTTTTCCTGCGCTGTCAAAAAACTTTCTAGGGGATGGATGCTTGAATTTTCCACAATTAGGAAAAATTAGAATCAGGCAATCTAGAGAATACCCGTCCGGATTCGAGCCTAAACAAGCTCGAATTATCCAAAAAGCGTCGGGATTTTACGTTTCGGTTTCCTTCCAATCTCCGGAATTAGTTCCCGATATGACAGTTGGGAAGACCTGTTTAGGAATTGACGCGGGAATTGAAAGTTTTGTCGCTACTTCACGAGGAGATTTAATCAAAGCCCCTCGATTTTTGTTGAAAGTACAGAGTAAGCTTAAATTGCTACAAAGACGCTTGAAACATCAAGTCAAAGGCTCGAACAATTGGTTAAAACTTCAGGAGAAGATAGCAAGATTACCTGAAAAAGTGTCTAATACTCGTAGAGATTGGCACTTTAAATTAAGTCATTACCTTTGCGATTTTGCTGATAATATCTTCGTTGAGGATATTAACTTCGTTTCCTGGTCTAGGGGTATCGTCAGAAAACAATCTCTAGATTCGGGTATCGGTAGTTTTATTAACGAGATACTACCGTTTGTCGCTTGGAAACGGGGAAAATATTATCTTAAAGTCGATAAAAACGGAACTTCCCAGGAGTGTCCGAATTGTGGCGCGATTACC
>NZ_JAPZSO010000068.1:0-11110 GCF_027531715.1 Microcystis sp. LE19-8.1F
TGTAAGCATCCCACCGAAAAACTAATGCGGGGGGGGTTTGGGGGCGGCGCCACGCCCCCAACGGGGGGTTTGGGGGGTAGAACCCCCCAAAGGCTTGGATTGAGTGGTAAAATCGGAAGTAATGACCAATTTTAGAAGATAGTTTCCCTTTAAAAATCCCAACTCAGTAGATTTACAAAAATGGGATGTACCCCCACCCAACCCCTTTTTTCCTTTTCACTTTTCACTTAATAAACTATGTTAGCAACTACACATTATTTACTCAGGTCAAAACAAGACGGACAATACCTAGTAGCGCGTCTGAGAAAAGGTGAAAGCGAAACTCCAGCTAGTTATCTGCTTCTGTTTAAAGAATCCTATGATGCTTTAAGTTATATCAATACCCATGCTAATGATTTAGCCAATAATTTTTCTGTGGAAACTCTCTCAGGAACACAATTAAAAGGATTGATGCAGCGATGGGGATTTGCAGGAATTGGTTTAGTTAGTGAACCTTTGGAACCACAAGTGCAGTTTTTAGCCTACGAAAAAGGATTTAATCTCTAAACTATGAAAACGCTGTTAATCACTGGAGTTAGTGGGTTTTTAGGTTGGCATATTTACCAAAAAACTCGCTCATCTTGGGCAAGTTTTGGTACATATTTTAATCACAATGTCAATAGTAATGACCCGAATTTAATTAAAATTAACTTAACAGATTTAGCCGCAGTTAAAGAACTTTTTCAACAGATTAAACCCGACGCAGTAATTCATGGGGCTGCCCAATCAAAACCGAATCTCTGTCAAGAATTTCCCCAAGCATCCGAGGCAATTAATCTGACAGCTTCTCTAGAAATTGCCCGTTTATGTAGTCAATATCAAATACCGCTAGTTTTTACCTCTACCGATTTAGTTTTTGATGGTAAAAATGCCCCCTATTCCGAAAATGATCCCGTTTCTCCCGTCAGTGTCTATGGTGAGCAAAAAGTAGCGGCAGAAAAGGGTATTTTAGCAATATATCCTCGGGCTGCCATTTGTCGAATGCCTTTGATGTTTGGTTCCCCTTCTCCCAGCGCTAATAGTTTTCTGCAACCCTTTTTAAAAACCCTCCAAGAGGGAAAAGAACTATCTCTATTTACCGATGAATATCGTACAGCTGTTGGGGTTAATAGTGCGGTGAATGGGTTACTTTTAGCCCTAGAAAAAGTGCAAGGGATTATTCATCTGGGGGGTAAAGAAAGAGTTTCTCGTTATCAATTTGGTTTACTAATGACGGCAGTTTTTAATATTCCCAGAGAACAAATAAAACCCTGTTTACAGTCAGATGTTCCCATGAGTGCGCCCCGTCCCCAGGATGTTTCTCTTGATAGTTCTCTCGCTTTTTCTTTGGGTTATCAACCATTAAGTATTAAAAGCGAATTAGAGGCAATTAGAGATGAAATTATCTGAACAAAAGCGGACTATATTAATTATCTTGCTCCTTTTTTTTACCGCTATTCTCATGTCCAATTATTTTGAGGTAGGGATGACGGGAGTGTTAGCTTTTTTCGTTGCCTATCTATCTAAAGGATTGCGAAAAGTTAAGTAAAAAATTATTTTTTTCAATCAACAATCTCAAATTCTATTGACTGCTCTTGGGCAAAATTATAGGTAAAATGATCGACAATATTAGTATCGCTCAATTCGAGATTATAAAAATTGATCGCTGGTTGATCAAAAAGTGGGCCAGCGTGCCAAGTTCCCACCTCTAATTTAATAAAACAGTCCCCGGGGATGCGAAAAACCTTTAATTTTTCTAAATCCGGTTGAGGATGAGGACTAGGGGGGGCCACTCCTAAAAACCACTCTTGCCCCCCCAAAGAACCGAGACATTGGGTACATTGACTATGACGAGTAATTCGCTTAAATTTACGTCCGCGAGTCTGTAAACGCATAATATAAAAGCGTGGCACACCGTTTTTTAAATGCAGTTGTGCATCGCTTTCATCAAACAGTTTCCCGTCATGGCTAGGGGTTATTAATTGACCGTAGGGACGGAAACTCTCGGCGGTAATTAGTTGCGCTGACAGGGGACGAACGGTAATCGAATTACTCATAAAAATTACTGCTGACTAACAGTTATAGCTGTACCATCTCGGAGAGAAAGAATATTATTAATAGCAATTCTTTCCCCGGCATTTACTCCAGAAATAACCTGATAAGCTTGCCCTTGAATCGTGCCGACTTGAATTGGTTTTTGTCTGACCACTAAACGCTCCTTGGCATTTTCTTGACCTTCTTTAGCCTTTTCTTTTTCGGCCACAAAAACAAAATTTTGCGCTCCGATGCTAGTCACTGCCGTGGTGGGAACTAATACCCCCGGTTTTTGATCCCAAATTAACCGCGTCCGCACATATTGGTTATTGCGAAGACTGCCATCATTAGTAAAGGCAAATTTCACTAAAACCGATTGGGTAGCTTGGGAAACGGTGGGGGAAATAAAAGTTACTTGACCGCGAACGCCCGGGCTGCCATCGGGATTAATAATTTCCACGGGCAACCCGACGCGCAGACGCGGTTGTAATTCCACGGGAATCTGCACATTTAGTTCCAAAGTTTTATTGTTAGTCAACGAGGTTAATTCTTCACCCAGGGAGATAATATCGCCGACTTTTCTTTGATTAAAATCGCCGACAAAACCATCAATCGGGGCGGTAATGGTGTTAAAAACTAAATTCTGACGCGTCGCCCCTAATTGCCCCTCGGCGCTGGCTACCGCCGCTTGACGACTGTTCACTGTTGCCGCTGCCGCCGCCACCTGTTGCCGTGACGCTAATTCGTTTTGAATGGCGATATTTAATGCTTCTTTGTTTGCCTGTAGGGTAGCCCTAGCCGCCGTCACCTGTTGACGGGCCGCATCACGATTTTTAGACCGGGCCTCTACTTCCGCCCTGGCGGCCTGAATGTCGCGGCGGCGATCATCTAAGTCCTGTTGGGGCTGTGCGCCTTGTTTAACCAGAAATTCGGCTCTTGTTAGGTTTTTTTCCGCTAAATCTAAATTAGCTCTCGCTCTCTGTAAATCGGCTTCGGCGGCGCTCAAGGTGGCGATCTGACTTTTCACATTAGCTTCGGCATTAGCCACATTAGCCCGATTCTGGGCAATTTGGGCTTTATTTGCCCTCGCTTGCGCTTGTCTTTGCCTTAAATCTGCTTCAGACCCGTTGAGGTTCGCTTTGGCCGAATTTACCTGGCCGATGCCAGCGTTTACCTGTTGCTGTTGTTGTTCGGGATCCAATTCGGCGATTTTTTGTCCCTGAGTTACCTGATCGCCAGATTTAACGAAAATAGACCGAATCCGACCGGTAATCTGAGGGGAGACGCTAACACGCTCTTGGGCGATCAAAGTACCCACAAATTCGCTACTTTGCACTAATTTGTCGGTGCCGAGGGTTTGCAGTTTGACGGGAACAGCCGCCGGTCCGGTGGCTTGAGGGGATTGGGGGGCGCAACCGGTGACAATTAGGGAAACGGCGATCGACGAACCGATCGCTCTCGATACGTTAACGGATCGTTTAATCATTGTTAAATTTAGGGGTTTTTAGCGGAAAAAGTGCTAGTAAATCGGAAAAGGAAGAGGAAGATGAGGAGAGAAGCTTTTCCTTAAATTTTATTCTACAGAATTGATCGCCGTGATTATTAAACCTCTGGCATAATTAATTTTTGAGGGTTCAAAAACGGCAAAAATAAGGATTAAATGGCATAAAATCCGTAAATAGACTATTTAATTGATTATTGTTCATTCTTAATTCTCCTGACTACTGACTACTGACTACTGACTCCTAACCCTAACAACAATTTTTGATTTTTACAAGAGGTCTATTGTTTGCTTTGCCCTAAGCTAACAATATTACAGGTGACTAATCTTTGGGCGAGGGTGGTGTATTCTAGGCGACCACCGGCGATCTGATATTCGTCCCGGGGCGCCGGCAGATGACCGACGGGAGCATTGAGGGTATAGTTAAGATTTTCTTTAAAAATAATCCAATCACCATCTTTACGCCAACCGATGCGATCGCCAAAAGTTTGAAAATTTTCGATCGCCACTAAGCGCCCCGGTCGATTACCCGTCTCGATAAAAATGCGAAATTGGGTACTGAAACTAAAACGACCCCCGGAAGCTTCTTTCCAGAGTTGATCCATCTTTTGCAGATCCCAACAGGCCAATTTTTGCAGGTCTTCCATGGTAAACCAGCCCTGTAATTCCCGTCCGGTTGCTTTCAGCATTAAATTACGGGTTTCATCGTTAGCTTGCCGCCAATTTTGTTGAGCGAGGAAATTTTGCAGGCGAGTGTAATTAATGCCCGTGGTCGGTGATACCATTTCCCCAGAGGTGGCAGTCTGGGCAACGATCGCCGGCAAGGGATTGAGAAATAAAGCGATCGCAAGAGTGATCTGACACAAGGAAAAATTAATTCTCATAAACCCTATTTATTAACCTGATGCAAAGAAATCCTACAATAGCATAGACGAAATTCGCCGTTTTTACCGCCTCCTTAACGCCTATGGCTTTCACTTGGATCCGACACCACATTTTGGGATTGCAAGACTGGCAACCGGAAGAATACCAAACCCTGCTACAAACGGCCTCTAGTTTTCGTGAAGTTCTTTCCCGACGTACCAAGAAAGTGCCGGCCTTACAAGGTCAAGTGGTGACAAATCTTTTTTTTGAACCTTCTACCCGCACCCGTAGTAGTTTTGAACTAGCGGCGAAACGTCTTTCGGCCGATGTTCTTAATTTTGCCCCGGGTAGTTCCAGTTTGACTAAGGGGGAAACGATTCTCGATACCGCTTTAACCTATGTGGCCATGGGTACGGATATTTTTGTTATCCGACATCAACAGTCGGGAGTTCCCGATTTAATTGCCGCAGAAATGGATCGTTTGCAGTCGGGGGTCAGTGTTCTTAATGCTGGGGACGGTCAACACGAACACCCCTCCCAGGGACTTTTAGACCTGTTTACGATCTGTTGTCTGTTAGATGACGAAAATCCCCGTTTAGAACTGTTAGAGGGCAAAAAAATCGCTATTGTCGGGGATATACTCCATTCTCGCGTCGCTCGTTCCAATATCTGGAGTTTAACCACGGCAGGGGCGGAAGTACATTTGTCCGCCCCCCCCACCCTACTGCCGAAATATTTTGGGGAATTGTGCGATCGCTTATTTCTCCACTGGGATTTAGAACCAGCTTTAGAAAAGGCCGATTTTGTGATGACCTTGCGACTGCAAAAAGAACGAATGACTGCCAATCTTTTGCCCAGTTTACGCGAATATCATCAAAGTTTTGGCATTACCCGTCCTCGTTTGCAATCCTGTCAACCAGGGGTGAAGGTACTTCATCCGGGTCCTGTGAATCGGGGAGTGGAAATTAGTTCCGATTTAATGGACGATCCCGATTTTAGTCTGATTTCCCAACAAGTTACCAGTGGTGTCGCTGTTAGAATGGCTTTGTTATACCTGATCGGTAATCTTCGCAGCGACCAGTAAAAGGTTCTCAGGGATTTGATCTTTTAGTCTGGTTTCATTGAAACAATCCTAAAGTTTCTATCAAGGTAAATATCATACTTTCTTCCTCCCTCACACACAGCATCTTCTGCTTCAAATAGGTTAGTCTCAACATCAAATTTCATCGCTTTAGGATTCCTACAACCCTGTTTTAGCAAAGCATCAGTCAACCGTGATGTTTCTTCAGGGGTCAAGGCTCGATAATCACTACTATTAGCTTGACCCGCATAGATTGACATTCCTATAATGCTAAGAGATAGTAAGCTTATGATCGATTTGGTCTTCATTTTTTCAACTTCCTGAATACAATAAAAACATCATTCAAAGGGCTTTAGACCCAAATTTTCGCTAATTAGTTCGGCACGATTACCAGTCAACTTTATGTTAGGAAAAGCATACCTATTTTGCAATAAGTATAAATACTCAAGCTACCCCTAGGGCTTTTCTAGGAACTGCGACCGATACCGAATTCCGTTCTTTTTTAACTATCCCTTTTTTGCCTCTTCCAGGTCATGATAATGCTGATAAGCGCCGATTTCGGGGTTAAAGGGGGCGATTTCTTCAGTTACAGTTAATCCCAAACCTTCTAACATTGCTTGTAGGACAGAATCGGGGGACAGACGGAGATAATCGGGATTAATTTCTAGGGCTACATGACGATTACCGAGGTGATAGGCCGCTTTGAGAAGTAAATCGGTTGAAGGGGCGGTAATAGTGATAACTGGTTCGGGTTTAGCAATGATTTGAATAATTTCGCCGTTTTCTCCCCGCAGGAAATCGCGGTCCTGTAGAATTGTGCCGCGGGGTAAACGAAAACAGAGGGAAAAACCTTCGGGACTGTCGAGACGATAACGGCTGCGGGTACGTTCTTCGGCCGTAAGTAGGAGGCTAAAAAGTACCGTTTCTGGGGGAGGTAGACTAGCGGTATGACGGGGTGGTAAGCGCTCGGTAAAAGTTAACATGGTAGTGGTCAATGGGAAAAAACATTCTTAATTGTAGCCCTGACTCCAGCTTGACCCGAAAAACTGAGGAACTTTTTCTATTTATTCTCCCGTTGCAGACGAATCATCTCATTTTGCACCCGTCGTCTCAAGTTATCATCGGTACGAATCCGGTTAGTAATGGCGTTAAATTCAGTCGCAGTCAGACCACTATCTTGGACAATCTTTTTTGAGTTATTACAATAATCGACGGCAATTCTTTGGGCATTAGCGGGAAGATTATTAAAGCTTTCCCGTTGGTTACAGGTAATTGCTGGGGGACTTTTCCCTAAAATTTGCGAAATTGCCTGATAAGCTTGTCTTCTTTGGGTTTCGATCAACAAAACTGCTTTGGCATAACGTTTGATTTGGTCAGCCGTAAAATCTTGAGTATAAGCGGAGGACTGAAAACTAACCACCTCCGTCGTCCAAGAAAATTCGGGAATCAGACCGCCAAGAATGGCGATTACTGCCAAAAAAGTCACAATAAAAGAACGTCTTAAGCTTTGACCTAGATCGGCTAGGGGATAGCAGTAAATCACCATGCGAGTTTGTCGCTGAATAGATAATGATAGCAAACTTTCCAGTTAAATCCTGCTTTTTTGAATATTTTTAACGATCATAAGTTCCAATTCTAGCGAACATCTCCTTAGCCCGAACCTTAATTTTTGGGCAGAAATTGCTTTAGTAAACTTTTTTAACGTTTCTAGTGGCAAAATTAGTCAAAAATCTTTGAGAGAACCGATGAACGATTTTTGGGAAGTTAGGATGCCTATCGCTTTTAGAGAATATTTATCAGCAATTTAGCGGGCTAATCTCTTTTTATTAGCTTATATCGCTGTTAATCTCTCGCTTATTCCCTTTTGTCTCTCCCCTTGCTGGGGAATCGAGGGGAAATCTAGATAAATTAAAGGTTTCAGCGATTCCGATCGAGACAATTCCCGCTTAGAATAATGCAGTGGAATATATAGCCAATGGGGATTTGAGGCATTATTTAGTGATCTCGATCCTGGCGAGTCCTCAACAGGGGAACCATAATAAACTACTGACAACCACCCTAAACTCAGAAAAACCGCAAAACAAGGAGTTAGCGCATGAATAAAGGTGAATTAATCGATCAAATCGCTCTCAAAGCCTCTGTCACCAAAAAACAAGCAGATGCTGTTCTCACTGCCGCCATCGAAACCATTATCGAAGCGGTTTCTGAGGGGGACAAAGTAACCCTAGTAGGATTCGGTTCCTTCGAGGCCCGGGAACGTCAGGCCAGGGAAGGACGCAACCCAAAAACCGGGGATAAGATGGAGATTCCAGCCACTCGCGTCCCGGCTTTCTCGGCCGGTAAACTGTTTAAAGACAGAGTAGCCCCGGATAAGGAATAATTACTGTTGAGTTTTGAGCGCTGTAAGTCTTTTGCCTAGACCTAAACATGGTGGTAATCTTGACTGGGCAGCCGCCATTGCCGGCTGTCCGGTTTCCTCTATTCTCGATTTTTCTGCCAGTATCAACCCCCTCGGTCCGCCAGAAAGCGCCCTAACCGCTATTAAAAGCCATTTAACCAGTCTGACTCGTTATCCTGACCCCGAGTATTGGCAGTTGCGTTCTGCCCTCGCCCAATGGCATGATATCGGGCCGGATTGGATTCTCCCGGGCAATGGTGCGGCTGAGTTATTAACCTGGGCCGGTCGGGAATTGGCCTCATTTGATAGTGTTTATGTACTAACACCCGCTTTTAACGATTACGAACGGGCCTTAAAAAGTTTTGGTGGGAAAATCTGCCAACATTCCCTAGATTTAACCACTTTAAAGCCGGTTAATCCCGAAAAACAAGGCTTATTACTCAATAATCCCCACAATCCCACAGGGAAACTCTGGACGGCGGCGGCCATTCGTCCCTATCTATCGCAATTTGGTTTGGTGGTAGTGGATGAAGCTTTTATGGATTTTTTACCCCCGCAACAACAGGAGAGTTTAATATCTCTCTTGCCGGAATATCCCAATCTCGTGATTTTGCGTTCCCTAACTAAATTTTACAGTCTCCCCGGTTTACGTCTAGGATATGTCCTCGCCCATCCCGATCGCCTGTTACAATGGCAAAAATGGCGCGATCCTTGGTCGGTGAATAACTTGGCTGTGGTTGCCGCTATTGCGGCAATTGAAGATAGGGATTTTCAACAACAAACTTGGGATTGGTTAACGGCGGCCCGTGAGGATTTATGGCAGGGATTAGCTAATTTTCCGCAATTACAGCCCCAAACCAGTGCCGCTAACTTCCTCTTAGTACAATCTCAATCTTCCTGTTTACCCCTACAGGAAGCTTTATTAAAATATCATCGAATTTTCATCCGCGATTGTCTCAGTTTCCCCGAATTGGGGAGCAATTATTTTCGGGTAGCTGTCCGTTTACCGGCAGAAAATCAACGATTATTATCGGCTTTAGAGAGTGTTTTAGCTGCGTCTGATACTAAATCCGTTGAGTAACGCACAGAAAACGGGTTTCTCGGAGAAACCCGTTTTCTACTCATGCAAATTAACAACAAAAAGGCTCCCGCCAACTAGACGGGAGCCGCTGCCATCGAACTAACCGAAATTAGTCGAGGTCAGGCATTGCCAATGCGGGTTCAGTCTCGCGGTCAATTCCTTTCTCGAAACCGGCGGCGGCGGCGCGAGCGCGTCCAGCGTGCCAGAGGTGTCCAATCAGGAAGAAGAAAGCGAGGGTGAAGTGAGAGGTAGCCAACCAAGCGCGAGGAGACACATAGTTAAACGAGTTAACGTCAGTGATAACGCCGCCCACAGAGTTCAAGGAACCTAAAGGAGCGTGGGTCATGTATTCAGCCGCGCGGCGGACTTGCCAGGGTTGTACGTCATTTCTGATTTTGTCGAGGTCTAAACCGTTAGGACCGCGGAGGGGTTCTAACCAGGGACCGCGGAAATCCCAGAAACGCATGGTTTCACCACCGAAGATGATTTCGCCAGTGGGAGAGCGCATCAGGTATTTACCTAGACCGGTGGGGCCTTGGGCAGAAGCGACGTTAGCGCCTAAGCGTTGGTCACGCACCAAGAAGGTGAAAGCTTGAGCTTGGGAAGCTTCCATACCGGTCGGACCGTAGAATTCACTGGGATAGGCGGTGTTGTTAAACCAAACGTAAACGGCGGCGATAAAGCCCATCATGGAAAGAGCGCCCAAGCTGTAGGACAGATAGGCTTCTCCAGACCAGATGAAAGCGCGACGCGCCCAGGCAAAAGGTTTGGTGAGAATGTGCCAGATACCGCCAGCGATACAGATTAAGCCAATCCAGATGTGACCGCCGATGATATCTTCCATGTTGTTGACGCTGATAATCCAGCCTTCGCCACCGAAGGGAGCTTTGGTCAGATAACCAAAGATAACTGCGGGGTTGAGGGTAGGATTGGTGATGATGCGGACATCGCCGCCACCAGGGGCCCAGGTATCATAGACACCGCCAAAGAACATGGCTTTAAATACCAACAACAGCGCACCACAACCCAAGAGAATCAGGTGATAACCGATGATGTTGGTCATTTGGTTTTTGTCTTTCCAGTCGTAACCGAAGAAATTAGAGTATTCCTCTAGGGTTTCCGGTCCGCGGATAGCGTGGTAGATACCACCAAAACCGAGTACAGCCGAAGAAATTAAGTGCAGAACACCAGCGACGAAGTAGGGGAAGGTATCGACTACTTCACCACCAGGACCGACCCCAAAACCGAGGGTAGCTAAGTGGGGAAGCAGGATTAAACCCTGTTCGTACATCGGTTTTTCGGGGATAAAGTGGGCGGTTTCAAACAGGGTCATCGCCCCGGCCCAGAAAACGATTAAACCAGCGTGGGCGACGTGAGCGCCGAGCAGTTTACCGGAGAGGTTGATGAGACGAGCGTTACCAGACCACCAAGCGAAGCCGGTGGAACTTTGGTCACGACCACTAGCGGTAGGGATATTAGAGAGCGTTACCACGCGGGAGAACCTCCTCAGGGAAGATAAAGTTTTCGTGGGGTTGGTCTTGGGGAGCCATCCAAGCTCTCAGACCTTCGTTAAGCAGAATATTTTTAGTGTAGAAGGTTTCAAATTCCGGGTCTTCCGCCGCTCTCAATTCCTGAGAAACGAAGTCATAGGCCCGTAGGTTAAGGGCTAATCCCACCACACCCACAGCACTCATCCATAAACCAGTTACGGGGACAAAGAGCATGAAGAAGTGTAACCAACGTTTGTTGGAGAAAGCGATGCCGAAGATTTGCGACCAGAAACGGTTCGCAGTCACCATGGAGTAGGTTTCTTCCGCTTGGGTGGGTTCAAAAGCTCGGAAAGTGTTGGAACCTTCACCGTCTTCAAACAGGGTATTTTCTACGGTCGCTCCGTGAATAGCACAGAGAAGCGCACCACCGAGTATCCCGGCTACACCCATCATGTGGAAGGGGTTCAGGGTCCAGTTGTGGAAGCCTTGGAAGAAGAGAATGAAACGGAAGATACCAGCCACGCCGAAGCTAGGGGCAAAGAACCAGCTAGACTGACCGAGGGGGTACATCAGGAAGACACTGACGAACACCGCAATCGGACCGGAGAAGGCGAGGGCGTTGTAGGGACGAATGCCGACTAAA
>NZ_JAPZSO010000156.1:0-1653 GCF_027531715.1 Microcystis sp. LE19-8.1F
TTTTGGTCATAAAGGTGCGTTAGAAGCGGGTGCAACCTATGAGGAGGCGATTACTAAAGGTAGCAAGAAAGGTAAAACCGGATTTGCTGATTTAGTTTGGAAACCTCGTGTTTTAATTGAAATGAAAAAGCGAGGAGAAGATTTAAGTAAGCACTATCCCCAAGCTTTTGAATACTGGAGTCGATTGGTTCCTAATCGCCCTCGCTATGTCTTATTATGTAATTTTGATCAGTTCTGGATTTTTGATTTTGATCTTCAAATAGATGAACCGGTAGATCGAGTAAATCTCAACGATTTGAAAAATCGGGTCAGTGCCTTCAATTTTATGGAAGTAGGGAATCGTACCCCTATTTTTCAGAATAATCAAGTCGAGATTACAGAAACGGCAGCGCGGCGGATGGGTGAGTTATTTCAACTGTTAAAAAAACGCAGTCATAAAAGCGGTTTTGATGAGTTGACGGCCCAGCGATTTATTTTGCAGTGTGTATTAGCAATGTTTGCTGAGGATCGAGGATTATTACCGAGAGATTTATTTATTTCTTGTGTACAAGAGTGTCTAAATGGGGGCAATTCTTATGATGTCTTGGGGGGATTATTTCAACAGATGAACCAACCCGGAATTACCCCCGTTGGCAAGTATCAGGGAGTGGATTATTTTAATGGGGGACTGTTTAGTATAATTCATCCAATTGAATTAACTAATAAAGAATTAGAGTTTCTGGATGTGGCGGCGCGTCAGGATTGGAGTAAGATCCGTCCGGCAATTTTTGGTAATATTTTTGAGGGGACGGCTAATGCTGAAGAACGCCACACCTACGGAATGCACTTTACCTCAGAAGCGGATATTATGAAAATTGTTCGCCCAACTATTAGCCGTTACTGGGAGGAGAGAATTGAGCAAGCTGGGACGATTGGTGAGTTAAATACACTTCAGTTAGAATTACAGCAGTATAAGGTATTAGATCCGGCTTGCGGTTCGGGTAATTTTCTCTATGTCGCCTATCAAGAATTAAAGCGCATTGAACAGTTATTAATTGAAAAGATTGCTAACCGTCGTCGTTCTGCTAGTGACCAATTACAGATTAGTTTTGTTACGCCTAAACAGTTTTATGGAATGGATATTAATCCTTTTGCTGTAGAATTAGCGCGGGTGACTTTAATGATTGCCAGAAAGGTGGCGATTGATAGGTTTAATTTGACGGAAGCTTCTTTACCTTTGGATACTTTGGATAGTAATATTATCTGTGCTGATGCTTTGTTTACGGATTGGCAAAAAGCAGACGCAATTATCGGTAATCCTCCATTTTTGGGAGGTAAACACATGAGATTAAATCTCAGTGATGATTATGTTAATAAAGTGTTTGCAAGGTTTTCTGAGGTTAAAGACTCGGTTGATTTTTGTTCCTATTGGTTTCGTCTAGCACATAATCAATTAGATGAGAAAGGAAGAGCGGGTTTAGTCGGAACTAATTCTATTAGTCAAGGGAAAAGTCGTGTAGCGGCGTTGGATTATATTACTCACAATGGTGGACACATTCATGAGGCGATTTCTACTCAGCCTTGGTCTGGTGAGGCTAATGTTCATGTTAGTATTGTCAATTGGAGTAAAGTTGAACCAGTAAGTTATTATTTAGATAATCATCAAGTTTCTCA
>NZ_JAPZSO010000065.1:0-2309 GCF_027531715.1 Microcystis sp. LE19-8.1F
CAGCGATAGTCGAGAACAAAGTAATCTGGCTGCATCTACCGCAATTCTAGCCGGGTTAGTATTAAAGAAAGACATCATCCAACGATTATTAAGGAAGGACATCATGAAAGAATCAGTTATCTATCAAGAAATCTGGTCGGAGGGTTTACAAGAGGGACGACAAGAAGGAGAAGCTAACCTAGTTTTACGTCAATTAAATCGGCGGATAGGGGACATTTCCCCCGAATTATTGCCCAATATCCGCAGTCTTGACCTAGAACAGTTAGAAAACTTGGGAGAAGCTTTGTTAGATTTTCAATCACCACAAGATTTAGAACAATGGCTGGAAAATTGCCGAGCCAGTTAGTACAAATCAACTAAATGAGGTCGATCCATTCCCATTTGAAGCAGCAAGCTCTCAACTCCCTTGAGAGTAGTTCACATTTTAATCTATTCCCCGGTAGAGATCGGCGATCGCTAACTCTAGGTTAATACTTGACAGGATCACGCGATCGCCTGTCTCGTAAATAGTCGTTTCCCATATCCCCAGAGAATTACGGCGACGGCATTCCACGCGCTGGATTTCTTGGGAAATTAATACATATTCTTCTAAAGTTTCTATCTGTTGATAATCTTGGAATTTTTCGCCCTTGTCAAAAGCCTTCGTGTTGGGGGAAAGCACTTCCGCAATTAGTTTCGGATAGCGTTTCAGATAACGATCTTGGCGATCGCGAGGATCGCAGGTAACAAAAGCATCGGGATAGTAATAAAACTGATCTTGATAGTTAACCTTGACATTACCCGAGTGAAACCGACAGTCTGTAGAGTCGCCGAAATGTTCGTCAATGACTTTGAGAAAATTGAAGGCAATGCGCTCGTGATTATCCGTACCGCCAGCCATCGCATAAACCAAACCACGTCGGTATTCATGGCGGATCTGGCTCTGGCGCTCGATAGCGAGATATTCTTGGGGACTGATGTAGTTGGGAACCGCAATCATAATCTTTAGGGGGAAGCCTAATCTTAATTATAGTCGGAAGGTTTACGAGAGGGACTTCTGCTGACACTAAGTTAAATTTTGGGCGCACACAGTTCGATAAACCTACTGACCACGATGCGCCCCCACAATAATATTATTGTCGGGAGCGATTGCATTCGTCCTCTTTAAGGGGGAATAATAATACAATTGAGAATGCAGTCAATCCCCCCAATCTCTATGGTCAATAAACTATACTACGGTGATAACCTAGAAGTGCTGCGGAAGTATATCAAAGATGAATCGATCGATCTTTGTTATATCGATCCACCCTTTAATTCTAAACGTAATTACAACCAAATTTATAACAACTTAGGCAAGGAAGATCAAGCACAAGCACAAGCATTTGTGGATACCTGGACATGGGATAATCACGCTAACGAAGCTTTAGAAGAAATTCAAAGCAATTATCAGGGTAAATTTACCAGTCATACTATTGATTTAATTGACGGTTTAACTAAAGTTTTAGGTAAAGGCAGTCTTCTCGCTTATCTGGTGAGTATGACTCTGAGGATTGTGGAAATCCATCGAGTTTTAAAATCTACTGGTAGCTTTTATCTCCACTGCGATCCTACTGCTAGTCATTATTTAAAAATAGTTTTAGATACTGTTTTTTGCTCTCAGGGTGGTGATTTTAAAAATGAGATTATTTGGTGTTATGGTTCAGGAGGTGCTAGTAAAAATCATTTTTCTAAAAAACATGACGTAATTTTATACTATTCTAAATCAAGTAATAATTTTATTTTTAATGTTGATTTAGTAAGAGAACCTTATTCTTCTCCTGAAAAAGTTGAACATAAAATTATTAAAGGTAAAGCATATCAAAGAAAACATGAATTGGGACGGATTCCTTTTGATTGGTGGACAATACCTATCTTAACTAATACAGCAAAAGAACGGTTAGGATATCCCACACAAAAACCAGAGGCATTGTTAGAAAGAATAATCAAAGCAAGTAGTAATAAAGGAGATGTAATTTTAGATGCCTATTGTGGGTGTGGAACGACTATCGCTGTAGCGGAGAGATTAGAGAGAAACTGGATTGGAATTGATATAAACTATCAAAGTATTAGCTTAATGTTAAAGCGACTAGAGGACTCCTTTGGTAAAAATGTTTTAGATAAAATTGAACTGAATGGTATTCCCAAAGATCTAGAATCAGCCAAAGCATTAGCCACTAAACCCGATGATCGTACCCGCAAAGAATTTGAGAAATGGGCGGTTTTAACCTATAGTAATAACCGGGCCGTGATTAATGACAAAAAAGGGGCAGATAAAGGAGTCGATGCCATTG
>NZ_JAPZSO010000016.1:0-4174 GCF_027531715.1 Microcystis sp. LE19-8.1F
GTAGGGCATACGGGAACTTTCGGGCTAGATCCGATAAACGCTTGGGGAGAGAATACCTCTACTTTTTCAGAAGCGATTCTGTCTAAGCAAGTAATCTCTTTGAACCAAGAATCCCCGTCGCTTTAGCGCGGGGAGTGTCAACAACTACAACAGACCCATCGGCTGATACTCCATTAGCCTTGCTATAGTCTCCTACTAGTAAGGACCCCAGTCCGACCGCCCCCGTTGCTTGTGTCCAACGGTATCCCCCACTAACTACAACAGACCCATCGGCTGATACTTTTACACTGGGGACATCGCCAGGTCTGGTACCAGGTAAGTCCTCTAGTACGACCATTCCCCCTGCTTGTGTCCAACGGAATGCCGTATCACCAGCGCTATAAAGAGAGCCTGAACCAACCACAACAGACCCATCAGCTGATACTCCTGAAGCACTGCTATATTTTATCTGCTTTGGGCAAATTGGAATCTCCCCCCCTGGCAGACAAGGTGGCGCTGGTAAGTACCCTAGTCCGACCATCCCCGTTGCTTGTGTCCAACGGAATGCCTCACTATTAAGATCTGTACCATTAGCAGTTTCACTTCTACCAACCACAACAGACCCATCAGCTGATACTCCATAGGCTGCGCTCCCGAAAATACCACCAGGTAAGTCTCCTAACCCCTGAAAAGAGGCGGCTTGTGCCTGGAAAGCCACCCCGATCGCACCCAATCCGATCCCTAAGCTGATACAATTAGCTAGTATCTTGTTCATAACCTGATAAGACTCCAAAAAACTAAGTGATTCTTACAATCTAGATGTTCACTTTGGTTTTGTCTGTGGGAATTTGTGGCCATTTTGGATTTTCTGATATAATAATTTTTGTGGGATAAAGTGGGATTTAGTGGTAAAAAGGAGGGCAAGGATCATAAAACAAGGCTAAATTTGATTTCTAGGTTCGATCCCCCCTAGCCCCCCTTGAAAAGGAAGGAACCAGACTCAAAGTCCCCCTTTTTAAGGAAGGAACCAGACTCAAAGTCTCCCTTTTTAAGGAGGGAAACAGACTCAAAGTCCCCCTTTTTAAGGAAGGAACCAGACTCAAAGTCCCCCTTTTTAAGGAGGGAAACAGACTCAAAGTCCCCCTTTTTAAGGGGGATTTAGGGGGATCGAACTAGCGAAGCTTATAACTAGCAACTTGGGTTAATTTAAATGCGGAACAAATTACTAAATCAAGAGGTTAACCAGTAAAAAAAAGCAAAAAATGGAAGAATTATTAGAGTTAAAAAATCTATTAATAGCTGGCAATGTTCCCGATGCCTTGATCTTGGTAGAGGAAATGACAGAAATGAGTAAGGATGATAAGCTCAATAAGATTTTTAGCTTTAGTATTATTGTCCTATTACATCTGATTAAGCAGCAAGCAGAAAAACGCAGTACCCGCTCATGGGAAACCTCTATTTCTAATTCTGTTCGACAGATTCAACGCATTAATCAACGACGTAAAACTGGAGGAAATTATCTAACATCAGAAGAATTAAAAGAAACCTTAGATGATGCTTATTCTTCCGCTTTAAGACAAGCGGCATTAGAAGCTTTTGAGGGTATATATCAACCAGAAGAAATTGAAGCTATGATCGATAAAAATAAAATTATTAATCAAGCATTGGAATTGATATTAATCGATTAAGTAACAGGTGACAGTCGGAAACAAATCAGGAGGTTTAAATGTCAGAAACAGTCGCTTAAAGATTAGCAGCCTATTTAAAAACCTTAACAGAGGAAAATTAATGATTAACTTAGAACAAATTCAACAAGATATTAACCAATTACCTGAAGAAGCACAAAACTTACTGATTGATTTTATTGAGTTATTTAAAAAACGCTATTCTTTAGCAAAAAAGCCAGAGATTGCAGCAAAAATAAACCCTCAAGCTCAAAGTACCCTAGACATTTTAAAAGAATCTGGGTTAATCGGTTGTATTAGTGCAGAATCAGACCTTTCTACTAATTATAAATCCGTTCTCAAAGAAGGATTAAAAGCTAAATATGATCATCGTTGATACTGGGTTCTGGGTGGCTTTATTTAACAATAAAGATCAATATCATCTAATAGCACAGCAAACCTTAGCACAGTATTCTTCTCAACCTCTAATTACAACTTGGTGTGTTTTAACAGAAAGTTGTCATCAGTCCGTGGTAGTTCGTAGCGAATATGTCAGATTTTTAAATATAGCGCAGGGTTCAATTAATAAATTAGAAACTTATCTTCTCCTATCTGGACGGATAGGATGAGGTGAGCAAAAAGAGATAAAATAATAGTTGATATTTTGCAAGAGTAAAGTAAAATGATTATTAGTCTGATAAAAAAACAAGAAACCTAAAATATGTTCCCTTATCCCAACCAGCAATACAAATGTTCTATTGCTTACTTATATGGATATTCAAACCCTTTTAGAATGGACAGATAAACAGGTATTAGAGAAAACTGGTAAACATCTTGATTCATTGCAAGAATCCATCTTACAGGGTATTTGGGAACATCAAGATTATGAAAAAATTGCCGAAAATAATCAGCGCAGTTATGACCATATAAAAAAAGAAGCATGGAAGTTATGGCAACTGTTATCAGATGTTTTTGAAGAAGATATAAAAAAGTCTAATGTTCGTTCTATTTTAGAAAATAAAGCTTCATCTACTATTTATCACTTTGTTAACTATCATTGTAATAATATCGGCAATAACCATATAAACATCTGTAGAGAAAATAACCCCTATTCAGAAAACAACTTAAAAAAGTCTTCAAATTTTCCAGATAATGATCATCTATACCCAATAATTAACCTAACAAAAGCTCCTGAATTAAGGTATAACTATGGACGTAAGTTAGAAATATCAACCTTAAAAGAATGGCTAGATAATAAAACTCGATTAATTACTATTTATGGGTTAAGTGGAATCGGAAAAACAGCTTTAACCCTTAAATTAATTTCAGAAGTTGCCCGACAATTTGATTATATTATTTACCGCAGTCTGGAAAATATTCCTCAATTAATCGCTCTCAAAGATGATCTAAAACAGTTTTTCAACCAATCTCTATCAACCCCCTTACCTGATATAATAGATTATCTAAGCTCCTATCGTTGTTTAATTATTCTTGATGATGTGCAGAATATTTTTAAACTGGGGGAATTAGCAGGTAAATATTTAAACGACTGTCAGGATTATCATAAATTTTTTCAGCAAATTGCTACCACATCTCATCAAAGTTGCTTGATTTTAATTAGTTGGGAACTTCCCAGAGATTTTGTCACCTTAAAATCAGATAAAATTAAAACTTTATACCTGCAAGGTTTAACAACAGAATTTGAAGAAATCTTCAAAGAATACGGTTTAAAAAGTGAGGAGAAATGGACAGAACTGAGCGAACTTTATCAAGGTCATCCTAACTGGTTAAATATTATCTCCTCAACCATTATTGAACTATTTGATGGAGAAGTATCCTTATTTTTAGAACAAATGAAAAATGAAATTTATTTAGGGGATATAGAAGACTCGATCGAATGTCATTTACAGCGTTTATCCGCAACAGAAAAAAAGGTGATGCACTGGTTAGCTAATCAAACTGAAGCGGTAGAAAAGTTTCCCAAAACTGCTAATCTTGACTTATCTACTTCTGAATTTTGGGCAGCTATTCAGTCATTAATGAGACGCTGTTTACTGGATAAATTACCATCAGAAACCTCGTCCTATTTTCCTATTAATCCTGTCTTTAAATCTTATCTTAAAAGAAATCCTAACGATTAGAAAAAATTGATATTATTCTAAATATATGTGTACCGCAACGCAGAAACCCGCCGGATCGCTTTCCAGTATATCCTATTTTCTATACACCTGATCGTGACTACCAATATCAATTAACAAGATGATAACTTCTAAATATTCTCCATCTTCCGAAAAACTAAAAATAATTCGACAATCGTAAGCTACAGTACAAGACCATAACTCTTCTAAATTACCACTTAACTTATGGGTTTTTAAAGACAGTGTAAATGGGCTCAAGGGGTGACAAAGGGGTTCAAAGGTAATCAAGATAAAGACTCTAGCCAAATGAACCCAAAAGAAATAGAGTGGTTGAGACAACCACCCAAAATTTCAATATGTTACCATCATTCTATCAGGCCTGTTTACAAGCCA
>NZ_JAPZSO010000108.1:0-5958 GCF_027531715.1 Microcystis sp. LE19-8.1F
GTGAACTGAAAACTCAAATCCGATCCCTAATAGCTGTCTCCCGTCTCCCGTCTCCCGTCTCCCGTCTCCCGTCTCCTGACGACCGTCTCCTGACGACCGTCTCCTGTCTCGACTAGGAAATTAATTTTGCACGACTACTTAATCCCGAAGAAACTTAAAAAAAATTATTGATCGACTCAATCGATCGAGATAGTCTCGCTACAATAAAAGTAGATAAATATCAAGTCCTCTAGCTAGAGTCGCAACAGTAAGCCCAGAAAAAATGCGCTAGGGCAGGGTTGGACTAAATCGACGAAGCAATCGCTAAATAGGGGTAATTTCCGTCCACTTCTCCCCAATCCTGAACAGGAGAGGCAGAACCGAAGAATTTCTATAAAATTTCGGTAAGGGTGGAAAGATCAAGTAAGTTAGCGTTAGGGCTTAATCTTCGCCACGGAAAGGTAGAACTATGACAGTTTGTGAATATCGGCCAGGTTTAGAAGGAATTCCCGCCGCCCAATCGAGTATCAGCTTTGTGGATGGGCAAAAGGGAATCTTAGAGTATCGGGGCATTCGGATTGAGGAACTCGCCGAAAAAAGTACCTTCCTCGAAACCGCCTATCTCCTTATCTGGGGTGTTCTGCCCACGGCGGCGGAACTGGAAGAATTTGCCGATGAAATCCGTTATCATCGACGCATCAAGTACCGTATCGAAGACATGATGAAATGCTTCCCCGAAAAAGGCCATCCCATGGATGCGCTACAAACTTCGGCGGCGGCTTTGGGGTTATACTATGCCCGTCGGGCTTTGGATAATCCCGAATATATCCGTCAGGCAGTAGTCCGGCTATTAGCGAAAATCCCCACCATGGTGGCGGCGTTTCAATTAATTCGCAAAGGTAATCATCCCATTCAGCCCAACGATAGTCTTGATTATGCGGCCAATTTCCTCTATATGTTGACGGAAAGACGACCAACGGATTTAGCGGCGAAAGTTTTCGATGTCTGTTTGACTCTCCACGCCGAACATACCATGAATGCCTCGACTTTTTCGGCCATGGTCACGGCCTCCACTTTAACCGACCCCTACGGTGTCATCGCTTCAGCAGTGGGAACTCTCGCCGGCCCCCTCCACGGTGGGGCAAACGAGGAAGTATTGTTAATGTTAGAGGAAATCGGTTCGGTGGCTAATGTTCGTCCCTATGTGGAAAAATGTATCGCTAATAAACAAAAAGTTATGGGTTTTGGACACCGGGTATATAAAGTTAAGGATCCCCGGGCGACGATTTTACAAAATCTTGCCGAACAATTATTCGCGGAATTAGGTTCCGATGAATACTACGATATAGCCCTAGAATTAGAACAGGCAATGGTGGATATCTACGGCGAAAAAGGTATCTATCCTAATGTGGATTTCTATTCGGGATTGGTCTATCGGAAATTAGGCATCCCCAGTGATTTATTTACCCCGATTTTTGCCATCTCCCGGGTGGCCGGTTGGTTAGCCCACTGGAAAGAACAATTAAATGCTAACCGCATTTTCCGTCCTACCCAAATCTACACCGGACTACACGATATCCCCTATACACCGATCGAACAACGTTCTTAGATTTTATCTCCCATTCTTGATGGAAACACGGTTTCTCGCCTTTGTCAATCTTTCCTAGGCGAGATTTTTTGTCTCATTTCCTGTTATATTGATGGGGCAAGGAAACAGTCCAGCGGCTTTCCCCTTGGTCAGTTTCGGTGTATATAGTCAGACAAGGTCTTTACTTCTAGGTAGTCAGACAGAAAAATATTAAAGATTATGGTGAAATTTTGGCGGGGATTAACGGTATTTTTAATTTCTTGTTTATTGCTGATTTCCCTAACTGCTTGTGGTAATCAAGTTAGACGCAATCAAGTGGTCATATCGGTATTAAGTGACCCAAAAACCTTTAATGCTGTTTTATCGGCCGAATCCCCGAATATTTTTGGTTTAACCTACGAAGGACTATTAACAGAAAATCCCATTACTGGCAAAAAAGAACCGGTCTTGGCAGAATCTTGGACAATTTCCGATGATAATTTGAGCATTATTTTTACTATCAGAGCGGGTTTAAAATGGTCGGATGGTCAACCCTTAAGCGTTGATGACGTGGTTTTTACCTATAAAGACTTATATCTAAATCCTGATATTCCTAACAACTACCGCGATAGTTTAAGAATAGGATTAAAAAAAGAATTTCCAGTTATCACTAAACTAGATAATCGCAGAATCGAATTTAAACTCCCCGAACCTTTTGCTCCTTTTTTAGATGCTGTCAGTTCACCGATTTTACCTAAACACGCTTTAGAAAAAACTATTCAGAAAAAAAGCCCCGATGGTAGGTTAGAATTTCTCTCCACTTGGGGGTTAGATACTCCTCCCGATAAAATTGTTTTTAACGGTGCTTATAAACTAAAAGAATATATAACGGGACAAAGGATTATTTTTGAGAATAACCCTTACTATTGGAAAAAAGATGCTCAGGGACAACAATTACCTCATATAACTTCAGTAATTTGGGCAATTGTTGAATCTCAGGATACAACTTTACTACAATTTCGTTCGGGAAGTTTAGATTCTATTGCGGTAACTCCCGAATTTTTCTCCCTATTAAAAACCGAAGAAGAAAGAGGAAATTTCACGATTTTTAACGGGGGACCTGCCTACGGAACCCAATTTATCAGTTTTAATCTCAACCAAGGCAAACGCGACGGAAAACCCCTAGTAAGTCCGATTAAATCCAGGTGGTTTAATAACTTAAATTTCCGTCAAGCTATTGCCTACGGCATTAATCGTCAAAGAATGATTGATGATATCTATCGAGGGTTAGGACAAGAACAAAATTCTTTTCTTTCTATCCAATCGCCTTTTTACGATCAAACCCTGAAAGGTTACGATTATAATCCCGAAAAAGCCAAAGAATTATTATTAGAGGCCGGATTTAAGTATAATAGTGATAATCTCCTAGTCGATGCCGATAATAATCCCGTTAGATTTAACCTGATTACTAACGCGGGTAACAAAATCCGGGAAGCAATAGGCGCACAAATTAAAAATGATTTAGCCGCCATAGGAATTCAAGTGGATTTTCAAGCGATCGCTTTTAGCAATTTAGTTGATAAACTAAGTAATAGTCTAGATTGGGAGTCCCATATTTTAGGTTTTACCGGCGATAACGAACCCCACGCCCCCAATATTTGGTATGTAGATGGAAATCTCCACGCTTTTAACCAACAACCTCAACCCGGCAGCCCGCCAATTCAAGGCTGGCAAGCGGCGGATTGGGAGAAAAAAATCGCCGATTTATACGTCAAAGGTTCCCAAGAATTAGACTTTGAGAAGCGCAAAGTTATCTATAATGAAATTCAACAACTTCAACAGGAATACGTCCCGTTTATTTATCTTGTCAATCCCCTCGCTTTGGGGGCCGTGCGTAACTGCTTTGAAGGAATACAATTCTCCGCCTTGGGTGGTGCATTCTGGAATCTAGAAGAATTAAAGAAAACCTGTGGAGGTGTTTAATGACTCATTTTGGCATCCTTTGTCCTACAACTTCTGGACATATTTATTCTCTCCTACCTTTAGGAAAAGAATTACAAAAACGCGGTCATAAAGTTACCTGTTTTTTAACTCTTGATGATGAAGAAATGGTGCAAGCAGCCGGGTTAGATTTTCAGGCAATTGCACCCGACCAATATCCGAAAGGCACATCAGCCAAAATTTTAGCCGAAATTGGTCAATTACAGGGAACAGCCGCCGTCCGTCGCACGGTACAATTAGTAAGTGATTCTACCGCTGCCCTCTTTGAAACTATCCCTGAAGAGATGCGTCGCTTGGGAATTGATGCCCTAATTGTCGATCAAGTCTCCGCCTCAGGGGGTACAATCGCAGAAAAATTGGCTATTCCCTTTATCAGTTTTTGTTCGGCATTGGTTTTAAATCGCGATCCGCTTATTCCGCCCTTTATGACCAGTTGGGACTATAATCCCTCATTTATCGGGGTTATTCGCAATAAACTTGGCTATAAACTCCTTGACTCTCTGACTCGTCCCCTGAATGAGTTAATCAACCGGCAGCGTCAAGAATGGGGGTTAATTCCCTATCAAAACATCAATCAACGCTATTCCCCCCTTGCCCAAATTAGCCAACAACCCGCCGAATTCGAGTTTCCTCGGTCAAATTTACCCGCTCACTTCCACTTTACTGGTCCCTTTCACGATTCCTCCACCAGAAAAACGATTCCTTTTCCCTACGAAAAATTAACCGGACAACCCTTGATTTATGCTTCCCTCGGTACAATTCAAAATCGCCTACAATCGGCCTTTAATGCGATCGCCGAAGCCTGTGCCGATTTGCCGGTACAATTAGTTTTATCCTTGGGCAACACCGACTCTAACATTCAAATAACGACAAAAAACGCCCTAGTTGTTCCCTACGCTCCCCAATTAGAGCTTTTAACCAGAGCCTCTCTTACTATCACCCACGCAGGCTTAAATACTACCCTAGAATCCCTTGCCCAAGCTGTACCGATGGTGGCCATTCCCATCGCTAACGACCAACCGGGGGTATCTGCTCGGATAAAATGGTCGGGGACAGGGGAAGTGATTCCGATTTCCCGTCTAGAAGCTCCCCGTTTACGAAAGGCGATTGAAAAGGTCTTATCCGTCCCCAGTTACCGAGAAAATGCCCTGAGAATGCAAAAAGCACTACAGAAGACTGGAGGAGTGAAAATGGCCGCCGATATCGTCGAAAAAGCCATTTCTACTGGCCAACCCGTCCTATCGGTATAATGGCTAGGGTCTGCTGAAAAAGTTTTTCCTGCGGACAGGATGTGACCAACTGTCTGCATCATAACCGATAGTGTCTGCCGCCGTTCCCTATACACGCACTTGTTAGGCATCGGATTGGCTAGAGTGTATAAACTGGTGAAAGTCTGGTCATTTAATGAATGATTGAAGGTCTTTTACTAACTCTATACATGAGGTTAGCATCCACCCAAGCTCTTCAAGATGAGCTAATAATCGAGGGTTTTGTTCATCTAAAAGACTGATTAACTTGTAATAGTCTTCTATAGAGCTAGTATCCAGTGGCGCTAAATATTCATGAATCAACTTGTTTCGTTCCGCCACAATGTCTAAGAGAGCCTGTTTCTGAGCATTTAAGAAATCTGAGTCACTATAGGAAACCTTAAATGACAAAGACATACCTAACTCAGAAGAGTCTAGTTGAGCTTCAGACTGACTATCATCCACCAGCACAGTGTCATGTAATTTCCAAACTAGGCGACCTAATGTGTCCTTACGAAAGCTCTCATAATTGTCAACCAACTGGTTACGAGTTGATGTTGATAATCCCTCGATCTGAGTCACTGAAAGTAGATACTTTAAAATACCTTCAATCTTTGAAAAATTAACTATATTTCTACCCAGCTTTCTTAGTGCTTCAGTCCTAACTACTTCAATATCTATCGGTTCATCCATGATTAATGGTAAATCGAGATCTCTGACGTTGTTGGTTGCAATATCCTCTTCCGCCTGAGCGCTGAGGCGATCTAATTTTCCCGATGCTAGGTCCGCTTCAATTTGTCTATCCCACATCTCATCAAGATAGTCTTGAAGCCAGTTTGCCAGAGAGCGGACTTCACTTTCTGGCAGTTGCTTAATAGCCGACTCAACTTCTAAGCGATTAGTCATATAACAGGTCAGATTTGAAGATCACACCCATTTTATCGCTAATTAGGGTTTGCTGTTAAGTAGTCGTGCAAAATTAATTTCCTAGTCGAGACAGGAGACTCCGAGACAGGAGACAGGAGGTTCTTCGTTACTTGGTATGGTTCGATAGGGGGGCATAAATCGACTAAATCCTTATCTGGCAAGAGACTTAATTGATTAGTTCGCTCTAGAGCAAAAACAATTGACAAAAATCGCTAAATGCCTTTCTCTATAAGGGTT
>NZ_JAPZSO010000160.1:0-58907 GCF_027531715.1 Microcystis sp. LE19-8.1F
ACTGCTCCCACAGGGAAGCGCTCTCGCGCTGTTGTAGAGTGGTGGTCATTGGTTTATGATTCCTATTAAGTTATCGAGGTACGATTGATTGATGATGTCTCTATCTTAAAGAGTTTGTAACGGTTTGTAAAGGGGTTTGACAAAAGTATTTCTTGTCGGAATGATAAGGTGGGCTTATGTTCGGTTAGTTGGTCGAAGCGATCGATTTGCCGACAATAAACTCATGAAGCACCTTTTCCTTTGAGCGAGAGAATGCGATCTGGCGTAGCGAGCGCTTTGCGTTCGCTCTACTTGGTGTTGTTTTTGGCCCGTTCGATCTTGCCTGCGATCGCATCCAACCTTGCTTTGATTCCGGTCATCCACTGGTGGAACTCGGCCGACTGCCGGTCGATATCTTCTTTCCGTACCCTTATCTCTTCGGTTGTTTTTTCGTGAGCTTCTAACCGGGTATTTAATTCTGCAATCATCATTGCCTCAAGTATCTATTGGTTTGTTTATTTGTTAGGGAGGAGGCATCTCATTTATGCAAGTGAGTAATTATACTTGTCGATGAAACTTGCTTCTAGCAAGGCTTTCAAAATAGCTTGACATAAAACTTAATTTAGGAGTTACAAAGGTGAGATGCTCCCGATCGCTTTTAACATATTGCAAAGATAATCGCTGTAACCAACTCTCTTTTAAGCCATCTTCAATATCATATACAGACATAATGTTACTGGGATTTTGTAAAAGAGAAATTATTCCTTTGGTCACACCGATGAGATTAGTTGTGAATAGCATATAAACTCTCCTAAGTCAGAAAAAAGAGTGAGAATAATCGAAAAAATGATAAACAATAACTGGAAAAAACTACTCCTTATAGGGATCGTACTGACTCAATATCCGTTCTAACTTTGCTTCATCAATGCGATTAATTAAGCGTTTAGATTCTTCGACATCGCGGACAGTTTTTGATAAATTAATGGTGGAACCGACGCTAAATAGTAAACCCATGCCTAAATAACCTTTAATCCACGCATCTACCGGCAGATAAATAACTCCTAAAGAAGTGGCAGAAATAGAGACAAGAAAAGATAACCAAGTTTGAAAAATCCACGCTTGAGTATGACTGGGAGCAGTACCGTATTTTTTATCGTTCATGATCGTCTCCTAAATGTTTCTGGAACCATTTTGTCGGTTCTAGAGGTGCAACAACAATGAGCGCTATCTAGTAGGGGGAGGGTTGAGAACTGGGGTGAATTGGGGTGAAGTGGGGTGAAGTATAAAGTATAATTGTTGTCAGAATCTAGGACCGAAAAGATGGAGAGCAAACACCTGAAAATTTGGTATTCTTGGGAAAAACAAGAACAAATGATCGAGCGCTTGGTGGGGAGAGTGGGATTAACCCGGGTGCGTGCCACTTGTTTTCTGCGTCTCTGGATTTATGCGATCACCAAGGAGGGACAGGCAAAACCCCCCTTATCCCAGTTAATTTTTCCCACCACGGCGATTATCTGTACCCATCGGCAAGCATCGGATTTATTTTATCAGGATCAGGACCAGGGCAGCGAACGCTCGGCGGGTATGATGTTAGATAAGTTAGCAGCCCTTGGTTTAATCGAAAAAATTTTTGACGGCAACACAACCAGAATTAAAATCAAGCCAATTACGGGGATTTTAGAGCCTGATAGCTCGGAATCATCTGTAGAATTGCAATTAGATCAATTTAATCCCCGTTGTGATGCGATTCCTGTGGCTAACTTGCTGACACGCAATTATAACTGGATGAATCGCAATGCTGAAGCAATTCCCCATCGCATTTCTCGTTTGTTGCGGGGTTGGTCAAAAGATTACACCACAGGTATGCGAGTTTTGCGTCGGGTAGATAATCTTAATCCCGTCGGTTTTTATCTCCTCTATCCCACTGCCAACGAGTCGGAAGCCAATTTTTTTACCTCTCCTAACAAGAGTTTACATCTAAGTGCGATCAACGAACAGGATCCTTTTAAAATGGCATCTGTGGGAGATGAAAATTGTCTTTCGGTATTTATTCGCAGTTGGATGATTGATGCTAATTATTTAGAAAAATATCGTTTAATCTTCCTGCAAGATGCCCAAAAAACTCTCCAGATAATGACCTTAGATTTTCCTAATCTCTGCGATTTACATACTTTGATTATTCATCCCGATTATGAGAAATTAGCCGCCGCCTTGGGATTTCAAAAAACTATTCAGGAATCCCCAAACTCTATTTATTGGATGTATTTAGGACTCGATCGCTTTTTATCCCTAGACATGAGTAAAATTCAATTCTAATGGGGAGTGGGAAGTGGGGAGTGGGGAGTGGGGAGTGGGGAGTGGGGTGTGGGGTTTTACCGATTTTGAGGGGGTCAATTACCTAATTTTCAGGGAAAAAGTACCTGAATTTTTCCCGCGATCACTCCCATATCCGGTACTTTTTGATGGCCAAAAAGTCTAAAAGTTTTAGCCAACAAGGTTTTTAGATTTATTCAGCAAATCCTACTTAATCATACTAAGCTGTTGACTATCTAAATTACTCGTTAAGACTGCACCGGAGTGCTGGAGTTGGGAGCAGGGAGAGGAAGTCTGAGCATTTGTACTAAAATTTCCTGGACGCAGTTTAAATTAAGTACAGCTTATTAAAAACGGATTTGGTATCAAGCGGTGCGGTGACGTTTATGCAAAGTATAACAACTCATACGCTGGCAAGCCAGTGCGGTCTTGGGGGCTCCCCAAGTGGCGATTGTGCATACCGGCTGCCTTGATCGAGGAAACTCGGCGGAACCAAAGAATCCCGAAGCGCTTAGTGCCCTAGGAGTGTCAATTAGGGTATTCTATGAGGGGGAGCAGCAAAATCCTGCCTCGAATATGGTTGTTGTTGAAAAAATCCGTAAAAAATAGTTACGGTCTTGTATAATCCGCTAAAATCCAGAGAAATAGCTTTTGCCATGGCGACTACAGAAGCATTGAACCCCAGTCAATTCTCACTTTTAACCAACCTCACCGCTGCTCGTTCAAGTTCACCCAAATCACAAGAAGAAATGGACAAAGTTATCATTCTCGTTAATGCCGAAGCTCAAGCCAGTGGTCAGATGTCTCGGCTATCGCCCGTTACCGAAAAGATGGTGATTGCCTTAAAAAACGCCGTTCCTAAATCCTTGGCGGTGGAGGTGACGGGGACGGCTTCTTTGTGGTCGAAAATGGAGTCGGGTAAAACCAGCCAAAATAATTTAATCTGGTGTCCCTTAACAATTCAATTACCCAATTGGGTGAATTTTCCGGGTAAAAAAGTTTATCAAGCTTGTCGGGATATCGAGGAAAGACGCGCTTGGGTTGCCCATACCCTGCACTATAAAACCAGTCAGGGAGATTCTTCTTTTGGGGATCTTTGGTTGCCGATCACAGTGACATCTAAGGGTTTAGAATACGGTGAGGTGATCGGGGAGGGTATGATCCCCAACGCCTACAGTCAACCGATTAGTCTAGAAAGAGAGAGTCTTAAGTCTTTATATCGGCTGGCAGCGCAATTACTGGATAATTTACAGGCTCCTGCTTCTGTTTACTTGCTACAGTTTCGTCTGGCTCATCGGGAAGTGGTTTTTGATCGTCTCTGGCCTTTTCCCGCCGCACCTGCGATCGCTTCCCTGCGCGGTCAACAGACAGACCTCTATGCAGCCTACTGGAATTGTTTACGTCGGCAAGCAACGCTCGATCATTCCTTGGCAATTTAATCCAATAGCCGAGAAAAACTGTCTAACTTTGCCCACAACAGCGATCGATCCCTAAACTATCTAAAATTAAATCACTGACGGCGTTAGCGATGGCAAATTCACTATAAAAACTTTCGCGAAAGTCAAAAGCTTGCATCTCGGTAACGATCGCAATTACCAAGCTACCGAGATCGTTTTCCCCTTCCAAGCGCTGACGCAGAAAAATTTGACTAGCGCGTTCAGCGATAGTTTCATTAATAGCTTCGGGAATAAATTCTGCATCTAACCAACGATGCAAAGCGGTTCGCAGCCAAGTTTGTTCCTGTTGGGGATTTTCGATCGGTGGTAAAGTAATGGGCGGAATTGGTGCGGGATGATCAGGCATAATTAGAGAATGATCAGGCTACGAGACTGAATTCTTGGGGGGAGTCGTGGATATCGCCTCTATTATACAAGGATACGCACGCGGTTACTTTCTCATGGCCGATGAGGAGGGGCGATTGGATTGGTATTCTAGTAAAAATCGCGCTCTTATCCCTCTTGATCGGCGTTTTAGCTATCCCAAGTCCCTAAAACGAGTTTTGAATCAAAATCGCTTTAGCGTGGCTATTAACCGCGATTTTGCTGGGGTTTGTGCCGGTTGTGCCGATCGCTCGCTGACTTGGATTTCCCCGGAGTTAATCCAAATCTATCAGCAATTACACCAAGCCGGCTGGGCCCACAGTTTCGAGACTTGGCAAGGGGATCAATTAGCGGGAGGGATTTTAGGTTTGGCAATTCGCGGGGTTTTTATCGGGGAATCGATGTTTTATAAAATTCCCGATGGTTCTAAGATAGCCATGGTCAAGTTAGTTGAACACCTCAGAGAACGGGATTTCTGTCTATTTGATGCCCAAATGCAAAATCCACATCTGGCTAGATTTGGGGCCTATACTATCTCCGAAAAAGAATATCATTCCCTACTGGAAAGCGCTCTGCTCAAGCATTGCCGTTTTGTTTAAGTAGGGGTGGGGTTTTACCCATTTTCAGGTGTACCTAAATTTTCCCCCCGATCACTGCAAGGACCGGCACTTTTGGATTGACAAAAAGTCTAAAAGTCTTATTCAACAAGGTTTTTAGATTTATTCGGCCAACCCTATTTATGTACTACTAGGACGCAGATTCTGCGTCCTAGATACCTTACTATCCTAGCGGGTTAGGGCCGCGCCTCTTGCGTATAAAGTGCGGGCGTAATCGGTCCAAGTACCCTGGCCCCAATAACGGAAACAACTGGTTTGCACGAGCAAATTATAAAGCAGTGCCTCCAGATAATCCGGCCGTCGGGTGAAGCTAGGATCCGCCTGTACTAAAGGATCATATTTCTCGTGGAATTGAGCGCTTAATTGGTTCATCGGTTCGAGGACATTTTCGTAACCGCGCACCCAACTGAGATCATTTGTCCAAGATGCCCCATCCATGGTAAAACGGTGGTCGGTCTGTTTTAACTCAGCGATCGCCTGTTCTACTGCTTCCGGGGTAGCGGCATCCGGATTAACTCGCTGCCAGATTTTATGCTGGTGTACGGCTTGAATTGCGGGATAATCTTGGGGATTAACGCCAGCAGCCTCGATTAACTCCAGATATTCCGTACCGTTAAATCCTGCCACACTGGAACCCCCCTGCATTTCCCGCCAAGGATTGGGAAAATCGCGAGGAAATTCATTCATCATCACGCCACCATTTTCACCGTCGGCAATCTGGGAACCTAGGGAAGGAACCCAAACGCCGCCGATTTGCTGTTTACCGCGGCATTTGGCCTCGTGGTAGGGTTGCATTTGGGCGACTAATTTGGTGTCGGAACCCTGGGTTTTAATCAAAGCAGTAATGGCAATCACTTCACCCCGAGAATTGCGCGCCACCAGGCGATTAGGAATATATTTTTGTTCCTGACTCAATCCCGAACCGTCGAGATTTTCCACCGAGTGTTCCTGTACCAATAACCAACGATAGCCGCATTCTTTCAGGGCTTTAATATACTCGTAGAGGGTATCGGGATGGTTAGGAAGGTGCATTTCTGGGGGAGAGAACCCTTTGACCCGTTTCAGGGCATCCGGGCCAAAAATCGAGGCAAAATAGGTTTGCCATGCTTGCATCTGTAATTTTAGATCGGGAATCGGTGTGGAAGGAGCCACCGCATGACTCCACATCGTCCCCAACCATTCCACAGATGGTTGATATTGACTGTTACAGGTGATTAGTTTGAGTTTATCGAGGATATCCTGCCGTCCCATCTGTACCAAACCCCAGAGGAGATTGCCGGAATAATCGAGCATAATCCGGGGATTACAGCCTTCCGCCACCAATTCCGGGATAAAATCGCCCATGCGACTGTAACACCAGGCAAAAACACTGGCATTATGGTTATCACCATCCCCCTGATTCTCGAACATATGCTGGAGATTGCCGATTAATTCACCGTTAACACCCGCGGGGATGGTGGGTTGGTGCATATGCAAAGCACAGGCAAAACCAGCCTTAATATTGTCTAATTTGAGATTTGTTGTCGGTAAAAAGATCGGATCATCGTGATTGACAATCGCCGCGATTTCCTGTTCCCAACCGCAAATAGTCGGTAGTCCAGGGCGGATTTCCGTGATAGCGTTCGATTTCGATGATACGGGTGTAGCGATCATAATTTTTCAGACGAATAGATTGAGATAGTTTGTCCCCACTCTTGGCAGCTATCAGCTAAAATATCGGGTTTTCAACTTCCCTAGTTCGGTTATCTCAGACGGGGCGAGAAACTGATGCGCGAAAAGCTGATGGCTGATGGCTTGACTGGGGGACAACTTTTTTTACTGGCAACAGGTCACTATTGACTGTTCACTGCTAACTGAGTTAAGAGCGCGAACTTTATCCTATCCCATTTATACTGAGAGTACCCCCTCTCCAGACACAAGCCTTCGTAACTCGTTAAAAATCAAGATGATTCTTTACTGAACTTAACCGATCCTCGCACTATGATCCAAACAACTAAGTAAGCGGTTCTAATTAAATAGAAGATAGATTTTGCCTCTGATCCCCCCTTGATCCCCCCTTGATCCCCCCCCTTGATAAGGGGGGAATCTGACAATTTTTAACACCTACCTACTCATCAGCCCTTTTACCTGTAACTTTTAACCATGTTCTCGGCGACTACCGAAATTCTTGTTATCTTCTTCCTCATTCTCCTCAATGGAGTCTTTGCTCTCTCGGAAATTGCCATTGTCTCGGCCCGCAAAATCCGTTTGGAACAATTAGCCAGAGATGATCGACGGGCGGCGGTGGCCTTAAAATTGGCCAATGATCCCAATCAAATTTTATCAACGGTGCAGATTGGTATTACCCTAGTGGGAATCTTTGCCGGGGCCTACGGAGGAGCTAATTTATCGGTCAGTGTGGCGCAATTATTGGCGCAAGTTCCCGTTTTAGCCCCCTACAGTCAAGCTTTGGGATTAGGATTAGTGGTGTTAATTATTACCTATCTATCCCTGGTGGTGGGGGAATTAGTCCCGAAACGGTTAGGTTTAAGTAATCCCGAAAAAATCGCTATCCTCGTTGCAGGTCCTCTCGATAAGCTATCAAAAATTGTTTCGCCCGTTGTCCATCTTTTGAGTCAATCGACTAATCTGATTCTCGGTTTGTTGGGGATTAGCGGTAATAATAATGATTCCCCAATTACGGAAGAAGAATTGAAAATTATGCTTAAACAGGGAACCGAAGCGGGAACCTTTGAGGAAGCAGAACAGGATATGGTGGAAAGGGTGTTAGGATTGGGCGATCGCCGAGTCAGTCAGATTATGACCACGCGCCCGGATGTTGTTTGGCTAGATTTGGAAGATGGTGCCGAAATTAACCGCCAGAAGCTGATTGAGAGCAATCATACCCGTTTTCCCGTGTGTCAGGGCAGTTTAGATGAGGTTTTGGGGGTAATCGAAGTCACAGACTTATTAGCCGATTGTTTAACCGGTGAAAGTTTCGACCTAACAAAGGATTTACAACAGCCGCTTTTTGTGCCGGAAAGCACCAGGGGTTTAAAGGTTTTAGAATTGGTGCAGCAAAGTGGTCATCATATTGCCTTGGTAGTGGATGAGTACGGGGTGATTCAAGGATTGGTGACGCGCAAGGATATTTTAGAGGCAATTGTCGGCGATTTACCCCAATTAGATGATATTGAAGATGCTCAGATCGTGCAGCGGGAAGATGGTTCTTGGTTGATCGATGGTACAGTGGCGATCGAAGATTTTAAAGAATTATTTGAAATTAGTGAATTACCGGGGGAAAAACAGGGCAATTATCACACTCTAGGTGGTTTTATTATTACCCATCTTGGCAGGATT
Source organism: Microcystis sp. LE19-8.1F (assembly GCF_027531715.1). Lineage (NCBI taxonomy): Bacteria > Bacillati > Cyanobacteriota > Cyanophyceae > Chroococcales > Microcystaceae > Microcystis > Microcystis sp. LE19-8.1F. The sequence continues at coordinate 8,069 of NZ_JAPZSO010000160.1, forward strand.
CCGGGGGCTGCCGATCATTTTGAATGGCAAAGGTTGCGCTTGGAAGTGGTGGATATGGACGGTAATCGCGTCGATAAGGTGTTAGTCACGCTATTGTTGGATGATTTGTAAGTAAGTAGCCGGTTATAATTAAATTGAAGATAGATCCCCCCTTAATCCCCCCTTAATAAGGGGGGTGTCTGACAATTTTTAACATCTACCTACTTAATTGTTAGTAAACATCTAGATTTTTTCAAGCTTGTGAAGACCGATACAATTTTTTATCAACTCTTGCAAACCTTTCCGGGGTTAATTTTTGAATTACTGGGAGAATCAACCCAGAAAGCTGAAAATTATCAATTCTCCTCCCGAGAAATCAAAGAATTAGCGCGTCGTTTTGACGGTATTTTTTTACCGACCACAGCAGCACCGGAACTAATTATTTACTTTGTTGAAGTGCAATTTCAGGATAAAAGTGATTTTTATTGGCGATTTTTAACAGAAATTGTCATCTATCTCAATCAGTATAAACCCGTTCAGGATTGGATAGCTGTAGCTTTATTTGCCTCCAGGAATCTGGATAATAACTTTCCCTATCAACTGCGGGGATTTGAGATAACGGGACAGATCAGACGTATTTATTTAGACGAATTAATCGATAATCCGCATCCGTCTCTGGGTTTAGGAATTATTCAGTTAATCGTCGCTACACCCCAATTAGCACAGCAACGAGGAAAACCACTTTTAGAAAAAGCGATCGCTGAAATTGATGATCTAGTTTTCCAGCAAAAAGTTGTAGAATTAATTGAAAGAACCCTGGCCTATAAATTTACTAATCTTAGTCGCTCGGAGTTAGAAGCTATGTTCGGATTAGATGATCTCAGACAAACTCGACTTTATCAAGAAGCTAAAGAAGAAGGTCGTGAAGAAGGTCGTGAAGAAGCTAAAACTGAAGCGATCGCCAGTTTACTAGCTTTAGGTTTAAGTATAGAACAGATTGCCACTGCTTTGCAATTAGAACCTACCAAAGTACAAGAAACAGCAGCAAGATTATCCTCCCAAAATTAGAAGGGTAAATTAACAAGTTTCTCCCCGATTTTACCCTATTCATTCATATTACGATAGGTAGCCACTGCCGAGGGAGAAATGCGATTGAGATAACGGAAAATCCAATATTTTAGGACTGTATCCAAGATAACGGGAAAAGTGGCGATAAAGAGAAAATTAAACTCGCGATTTTCCGGTAAACCGAAATGACGACTTAAACCTTCTAGGATCACTTCCCAACCGTGGGGAGAGTGGAAACCGACAAATATATCGGTAAAGAGAATAATTAAAAAAGCTTTAGCTGAATCGCTAAGATTATAGAGAATGCCATCAAGAAAAGACTTGACAATCTCGATTTCCCGACGACTAAAAGCGACAACAAAACCAAAGGCAATCAGGGAACAAATATCGGCGAAAATATTAGCGATCGCATTTAAACCTCGTTGGCGAAATTCTTCACTTAGTACCGCCGCTTTTTTAGTAATTTCTCCCTCGATTTCTTCCTTAGATAATTTGGGGGCTAAACCAATCATACCTCGAAAATGTAAAGCTTCCTCAAATCTTCTCAATTCCGAAAAAGCTTCTTCTTCTAAATCCTGATTGATAAAAATAAACTGTTCCTGTTGTTGGAAATATTTATTAACCAAGGGGGTGATCAGGAAAGTTTTGGTTAATTGCTGGGTTAATAAAGGAACAATAATTAACAGTAAAATAAACTTGAGAGAAATGGCTGTTTTATAACGAGAATTGCGAAATCTTTTTAAAACTGCCTCCTCCGATTCCTCCGCTTGGGGATCGATTTCCTGCTTAATGCGATTAAAAGTATTGACAAAAGAACGGGGTAAAACCCCCGGTTTTTCCGTGGCTTTTTGCGATTTATTATTTTTGATTATTTCCTCCTCTTCAAGACTACCCGCTGCTAAAAAAGAGCGATTTCGAGAAGTCTTTATTTTCGCTGTTTCCCGCTCAACATTTCGGGTCTGGAGACTTTTGGGGACATCTTCAAGCTCTTCTTGCCAATAATTACCTTGATATTTTCCGATAACACCATCGATAAACTGAAGTTTTTTCAGACAAACATCTGTGGTGACAGTAATCACCCCATTATTAATTGTCGGTTGATTGGGTCCGAAGGTATTAACGATCGAGCGACTAGCTTTAAACTCCGTCAATCTGACTTTAATTTTTTGCAGATAACCTTTAACTTCTGCGATAAAATAGGAATTAGTGCTGCTGCCATAATTCGAGAATTCATTCGCCACTTTTCGCCCTTGAAAATGCTTGTCTTCTATCTCCTTAATCTTCAAAGCTGCATGATACGCCTCATCTAAAGAACGTTCGGGAGTTTGTAATAACCATTGATTAACACCTTGCAAAATCCGATTAAGATTCATAGGAAACAATTACTTCCACAAGGGAGAAAAGCTAGAGTACCGATCAGTCATCTTAACAAATTCAATCGAGAAAAAACGATGTCAATCATACCAATTTGGCTCGAAGGTGGCCCGCGATCGGGCAAAACCACCGCTTTAGTCGGGGAATTTCGGCGCTGGGTGTCTCGCGATCGATCAAAATCATCCCCCCTTGCTCGATCGATCTTAGTTTTCGCTGCCAACGATGATAATAAACGAGAATTAGCCGATCAATTAGCCCTTGCTGTTAAGGGTAGCTATCCGATTCTCTGCAAAACCCCTTTAGGTTTTCTCACCGATGAAGTCATCCTGTTTTGGCCGTTAATTTTCGAGTCTTTAGGGCTAAAAGCGCAATTTCCCCGCCGATTACGCCCAGAAACGGAGCAGGAACTCGCCACCCGTCTCTGGCAACCAGCGATCGCTAAATTCTTCCAGCTTCCTAGCATAAATGAATATCGTTTCGTGCGTCAAGTTCTCGATTTGTTACAATTAGCCGGCGCTAGTGGTGTTCCCGCAGAAAAGATACCCGAAAGATTAGCCGACGGATTATCAGAAACAGATTTAAAACGAGTTTTAGCGATTAATGAGCAGGAAAAACCAGAAAAAGTGGGAGAATTAATCATTCAATGGCGTGATTGGTCTCTAGAACGTGGTTTATTAAGTTATGGTATCATCTACGAACTCTATTGGCGCTATTTATTTCCTGATAGTCGTTATCAGCAGCAACTATTAAAACGCTTCCGGGGAGTTTTTGCGGACGATGTGGACGATTATCCGGCTATTGCCAAGGATTTACTCAGTTTTTTCCTCGATCATGATTGTTTTAGCGTTTTTACCTACAATCCCCAGGGAAAAATTCGCTTAGGATTAACTGCCGATCCCGATTATCTACAAAAATTAGCGGCACGCTGTCAAATTATGCCATTATCTACCACCGAAGGGTTAGCTGCTCAGTTTAGCGAGACGGTTCTCTCCTTAATCAGCGACGGTAACTATCTTGGCAATCTTCCCGATCAATTCATCTCCGTGCAAACCACCTCTCGCGCCGAATTGTTACGGAAGACAGCCACAGCTATTATTCAAGCAGTCAAGCAAGGAGCAGTAAAACCCGAAGAAATCGCCGTTATTGCTCCTGGTTTAGACGAAATCGCCCGTTATAGCCTGATGGAAATTTTAACCGGTGCCGGGATAGCCGTTCAACCCCTCAACGAACAACGACCCCTGATCAGTTGTCCTCTGATTCGGGCATTATTGACCCTTCTCGCCCTTGTTTACCCAAATTTGGGGCGTTTAGCCCCCCAAGAGGCCATAGCGGAAATGCTGGTGATTTTTAGCCGTTATCGCTGGGATGAAGAACGAAATTTAATTCCCGATATCGATCCGGTTCGCGCCGGATTAATTGCCGATCATTGTTATCAAGTGCATCCAGAAAATCCTCGTTTATTAGCGATCGAAACTTTTCCCCGTTGGGATCGCTTAGGACAAAAAGCTTGTACTGCCTACGAAAGAATTTGTCACTGGATCGAAGGGATGAAAAAACGGCAGCAGGAAGCCAAACTTTTCCCGATTTTTGTCTTAAATCAGGCGATCGAACAATTATTAAACGATGGGGAAAATTTGCCCTTCGATCACTTGGCAGCTTTGCGAGAATTAATGGAAACTGCCCAACATTTTTGGGAGATCGATCGCCGTTTGCGTGAGAGTGAACCCTCTTTTCAAAGTCCCAGCGAAACTATTAGTCAGTTTATCCAACTTTTGCGCCGTGGTACAATTACCGCTAATCCCTATCCTGTGCGACAATTTATTAAATCTTCCTCAGCAGTTACCCTAGGCAATATCTTTCAATATCGTTCTTTTCGTTCTAGTCATCGTTGGCATTTTTGGCTAGATTGTTCCTCCCCACTCTGGGAACAAGGAGGTGCTGCTACTCTTTTTGCCGCACCAATTTTTTGGCGAAAAAGTCCCTATCAACGCTGGACAGCAGAAGCAGAATTAGAGGAAAATCAGGCACGTTTACAGAGAATTTTAAGGGATTTATTAGCAAGAGTAAGCGAAAAAGTTATCCTCTGTCACAGTGATTTAGGAGTATCGGGAACCGAGCAAACTGGACAACTTTTATCCTTAGTACAAGCGGCAAAAGACTATAATTATAGTATTACTTGAATTATCGGGATTGAGATTTTAGCAAAAAGAAACGATAGGGAAAATGATATACTACTTCGCTTAAAACTTTAATGTGGTTTTCGTTTTTTATGTTGAGCGAATTATCCCGCAGGATTCGGTAATAACTCCCAGTAATTATTTGGTAGTAGTGGTGAGCCAGGTTGCTTATTTGGTATAAAGTGTGTAAAATATTTATTAATAAAAATAATTGGATCAAATCAGTCTTTAAACCTCTAGCTTGATGATGACTTTTCTGATAAACATCTTTTTGTGACTCGTGGAAGGCTTACTCAAATATATTTCCTTGTCCTAGTTGTGGTTCTCACCATAGGATCAAGAACGGTTCTATTCATAATGGGAAACCCAAACGTCAATGTCAAGAATGTGGGGGCCAGTTTGTGAGCAATCCCACTAATAAAAACTATCTCTCCCGATACCAAACAATTAATTGATCAACTCTTGCTCGATTTAGCAAAGGTTTGAGCTATCACCACTACAATAAAATCACTACCCTTGATTATTCTATCGTTAAGGGGTCCACATCGATCGCCATACTTACCCTTGGTAAAACTAAGCTTTTCAGAGGAAGAAAAAGACGACCGATATCAGCCTTGTCTCCCGATAATTTTAACAGAATTTGCCAGCGATAACGGTTAGCCACGCGCATAATTGTTGCGGGTGCAGGTCCCAAAATATCCCAATCGGAACCGAAATTATTAACACATTCCTCTGCGACATTTTCGGCACTTTTCTGCACTGCTTCCCCATCTAAACCACTAAAGCGAATTAAGACTAAACTGCCGTAGGGAGGATAATTTAAACTCTCTCTGTGCATTAATTCCGTCTCGACAAAACCCTCATAATCTTGGGTTTGCACTGCTCTAATCACGGGATGTTCGGGGGTATAGGTTTGGATAATTACCTTTCCTTCTCTTTCTCCCCTTCCTGCTCTCCCTGCTACTTGAGTGAGGGTTTGAAAAGCGCGTTCGGAGGCGCGATAATCGGAGTGATAAAGTAAACCATCGGCTGCCATTACTCCTACTAAAGTAACTCGATCAATATCTAATCCTTTGGTGAGCATTTGGGTTCCCACTAAGACATCGAATTCACCATCAGTAAATAGTTTTAATAGTTCCCGGGGAGCATTTTTGTTGCGGGTGGTATCACTATCAAAACGCAAGCAGCGCAAATCAGGAAATTCTTTGCTTAATTCTTGGGTGACTCGCTGAGTGCCAGTACCGAAAAATTTCAGATAGGGAGAACCGCATTCAGGACATTGTTTCGGATGAATGCGACCATAGTTGCAGTAGTGACAGCGGAGTAATTCTTGCGCTCCCGGTTCGGTGTGGTGGTAGGAGAGAGAGACATCACAGTGGGGACACTCCAGCACATAACCGCAACTTCGGCAAGATACAAAAGTACTATGTCCCCGGCGACTGACAAATAAAATTGCCTGTTCTCCCTTGTCGCGCAGGGTTTCCAGAGATGAACGCAGGGATTGACTAAACAGGGAACGATTGCCTCGTTGCAATTCCCGTCGCATATCGACGATTTCTACCCGGGGTAAGGGGCGATTTTGGATGCGATCGGGCAAAGATAGGTAAAGACGGGGATTAACTTGGGATTCTAGCCATGTTTCTAGGGATGGCGTGGCCGAGCCTAAAATTACGGGACAATGGTTTAATTGAGCGCGCCATTTAGCCACGGTACGCGCGTGATAGGTGGGGAGTAACTGACTTTGTTTAAAGCTGCTATCGTGTTCTTCATCGAGGATAATCATGCCTAGATGGGGTAAAGGGGCAAAAATCGCCGATCTCGTCCCGATAATAACTTGCGGGGTTCCTGTCAACATCTGTCGCCAGGTATCGTATCTTTCTCCTTCCGAGAGGGCGCTATGATAAACATAGACTCGATCGCCAAAACGGGCCACAAAGCGATCGGTTAGTTGCGGTGTTAATCCAATTTCGGGGACTAAAACCAAGGCAGATTTACCCGCTGCCAGGACAGGTGCGATCGCCTGTAGATAGACTTCTGTTTTACCCGATCCCGTCACTCCGTGTAAGAGGACGCTTTCACCACCTTTTAGGGTTTGAATGGCTTCTAAAGCCTGTTTTTGACTAGAAGTGAGTGTTTTTGGTTGATCCCTGCTCATAATCGCCGAGGATAAGCGCAGAAATTCCCGATCCTGAACAACTACATAACCCTTGTCAATGAGCGGTTTAAAATGTTTTGTCCCCGCAAGTTGTGCCAATTCTGGCAGCCACATTTCTCCCCCCTGGTGGCGTAAAATTTCGACAATTTTGCGCTGATTTTCGGTTAAATCCGTAGGAAAGTCGGTTATCAGTAGGGTAATGGCTTTTTTTTGTTTAATATTGGGACTTTTGGGCGCTTCTAGATAACTTTCTACCCAACCGCGCTTAACTAAGTCTCGGATACCGTAATTGGCATTTTTTACCTTTTCTTGCAGGTATTTCGCCGAATAATCGCCTTCTTTTTGATTTTTGAGCAGGGATAAAATCTGACGGGAGAGGGGAGTACAAAAAACTTCTGCACCGGGGGGAATCGCTTCTGGTTTTAATCTGATGCGACGTTGGGAACTTCGCAGTAAACCCGTAGGTAAAGCGACGCGAACAACGGTGATTAAATCTGTTGCGTAGTATTGGGCGATTTTCGTCAATAACTGCCAATAATTATCGGGGAAAAAGCCCTTAGTAATCACATCTTCCACGGGACGAATTTGATTTTCTTCTAGTCCTGCGGGCAAATTTTCGAGAAATCTAAGAGCAATTCCCCCAATTACCTGAGAACCAAAGGGAACGCTTAAAATATCGCCGATTTCTACCGTTAAATCTGGGGGGACACTATAGGTTAATATTTGCTGATCCTCTTGACTATCTCTAGGATAAGGGCGATCAACCAAAACCTCTAACCACGGTTGTCTAGTTGTGGTTAATTGGTAAGGTGTGCGAGGTTCCGCTACAGTTAGAGTAGCATGGCGATCGAGCATGGTTATCAGTTATCAGTTATCAGTTATCAGTTATCAGTTATCAGTTATCAGTTATCAGTTATCAGTGGGAAGTGGGAAGTGGGAAGTGGGAAGTGGGAAGTGGGAAGTGGGAAGTGGGAAGTGGGAAGTGGGAAGTGGGGAGATCACTGCGTGTGCGTTGCGGGGGGAGAATGGGGTATTTAAATTATAGTTTAAAGCTTGAGGGGAATAAAACTAGCTAATTTTCTCTAAAAACACTTTAAATATTGCTTTTTTGCCCACAAATTTTGATTTTTAGCCCGTGAAGTCTTCCCAAAAGAATTTTTATCCACCCTTAAGCATTGATAAAGTTAATGATAATTATTGACTATTAGCTATTAAATCCCAGTATAGTTAGTCAAAAGGTGAGAATGGTTCTCAATAGAAAAAGCTAAGAATAGTAATAAAAAGCTGATGGCTATCTTGATTGTTAAGAAGGGTGATCTTTACCTAGTCAAATACCAAAAACCTTAGTTAGAGTGTATGAGTAGAAACACTGAAAGCTCCTCCCATTTACCAGAAAATCTGATTATCTGGTGCGGCGATTTGTAACCATCGACACAGAAGTGCGTAATTATATCCCAGAAATGGCCGCCATTAATTAAGAAAACGTTTAAAAAATCTGCTCCCCGAAAATTCAATGTAACAATCATCCCATTGGGAGAAACTGAGTTTTTCCCCGCTATTATAATCCCACTCCATCCATAACCACAATAACTGCTTATGAAAATCTCTAAACTAGCCGCCGATGATAATTTTAATCAAATCATTGCCCTGGAGACAAATCCTTTAGAACTGGACAGCGTGGATTTTGGGGAAAGAACTGACGAAGATCTGACTGAACCTTTACCAGAACCCCTAAAAACCACTGCTGCAGGTAGTGGAACAGGATACGATAAAGGCAGCAATGAAGACACTGTTGGCGCATTTTTTAAAGAAATGGCCCGTTATCCCCTACTTAGTGCGGAAGAAGAAATTGAATTAGCTCACTCGGTTAAGTTTCTCATGGAAGCGGAAGAAGTGCGCCAAAAACTGCAAGAAAATTTACATCGTCCCCCGACGAAACCGGAATGGGCGATCGCTTTACAATTAGATAATGAACGTCAACTGGAAAACCGTCTTTATCGGGGAAGAACAGCTAAACGGAAGATGATTCGTTCTAATTTGCGCTTGGTGGTTTCCATCGCTAAACGCTATTTAAATCGCGGGGTTCCTTTCCTAGATTTAATTCAAGAAGGTGCGATCGGACTCAACCGTGCGGCTGAAAAATTCGATCCCAGTAAAGGTTATAAATTCTCTACCTATGCTTATTGGTGGATTCGACAAGCAATCACCCGCACCATTGCTAACGATGCGCGAACAATTCGTTTACCGATTCACATTGTCGAAAAACTCAATAAACTCAAAAAAGCGCAGCGCATTCTCAAGCAAGATTTACAGCGCAATCCCAATGAACGGGAACTCGCGCAAGCATTAGAAATGACTCCCGAACAATTGCGGCAATTATTACAATTGCGTCGTCAATCTCTCTCTTTAAATCATCGTGTGGGTAAGGGAGAAGATACGGAATTAGTGGATCTGTTGGAAGATGATGATCTACAACTTCCCGAAGATAAAATGAATGAGATGATGATGCGTCAGGAAATTTTCGCAGTTTTAAGTGATGTTCTCACCGAACGGGAAAAAGATGTGATCTCCCTCCGTTATGGTTTAGCTACCAGTCAACCCTATACCCTAGAGGAAGTGGGGGGAATGTTCAATTTATCTCGCGAACGAGTACGTCAAATTCAAACTAAAGCGATGCGAAAATTACGTCGTCCTCAAGTCGCGCGTCGTCTGAAAGGATGGTTACATTAATAATTTTTCCTAACTCGTTCTCTCCTCTCTCCTTTTTCTGGGAGAGCTTTTTTTGTCGATATTTAGCTTAAAATTAAGATCAAGCTGATTTTCTCAGTAGATAGTCATAATACCTATGAAGCTACATCTTACCCGACAACCAGAGCATCTAATTCAACGGAAAGTGAAAACGGGAAAATATCAATCTCCAGAGAATCATCCTCTCATAGATGGAGAAACTTTTGTCACTGAAATTATCCATCGTTTTCAAACCATGGCAGATTAATCTAAAATGGGTTGTTATGTCATATACTAGCTAGTTAGAAGCTGAATACCATAGGCAATTTTTCAGCTATTTTTTCTAGTTCTGAATAAAATCAAATTAATTCAATATGTCTAAAAATTCTTGGTTAATTCCCGATAATATCTATTTTCTCAACCATGGTTCCTATGGTGCAACCCCTAGAATAGTCTTGGATTATCAGCAACAATTGCGGGAACGAATGGAAAGGCAACCTTTAGCATTTTTGGGGAGAGAATTAGAGGGTTTATTAGATATTGCTAGGCAAAAATTAGCGGATTTAGTCAGTGTAAATAGCGATGATTTAGTCTTTGTTCCCAATGCAACCACCGCAGTGAATGCGGTGTTAAATTCTCTCACTTTTCAGGAAAATGAGGAAATTCTGATCACCGATCAGACCTATAATGCTTGTGCTAATGCAGTTAAACATATAGCTAAAAGATGGGGTTTAAAGGTAATTATCGCTAAAATTCCCTTTCCCGTCCAGTCTCCTTTAGAAATTAGTCAAGCAATTTTAGCATCTGTTTCTCCCCGGACAAAATTAGTAGTTTTAGATCATGTCACCAGTCCCACGGCCTTAATTTGGCCAATCGCAGAAATTGTGCAAGAATTAAATAATCGAGGCATTGACACTCTCATCGATGGCGCTCATGCTTTAGGTTTTTTACCCCTTAATATCAGAGAAATTAATCCCACCTATTATACTGCTAATTGTCATAAGTGGTTATGTAGTCCCAAGGGGGCTGCTTTTCTCTATGTTCGCGGGGATAAACAGGCAATAATTCGACCTTTAACTATTAGCCATGGGGCAAATTCTCCTCGACAAGATCGCTCCCGTTTTCAGTTAGAATTTGCTTGGATGGGAACCGATGATCCCACCGCTTATTTATCAGTGCCAAAAGCGATCGAGTTTTTAAATTCTCTCTCTATTCATGGTTTACTGGGTCTGATGGCGAGGAATCGTAATTTGGTTTTAAAAGCCAGAAATTTGCTTTGTCATGCCTTGCAGGTCAATTATCCCTGTCCAGAATCAATGATCGGATCGATGTCTTCGATTCTAATTCCTCATTATTCTTGGGCAGCTGAAGATTTATCTAGGCAACTCTGGGAAAAATATCAGATTGAAGTGCCGATAATTGCTTGGGGAGAAGCATCATTGATTGTGAGAATTTCTGCTCACTACTATAATTCGATCGAGCAGTATGAATATTTAGCTGGGGTTTTAAATTACTTGCTATTTGGGCAAAGATAAGCTGGGATCATACCACTCCTAATAATGTTGTTTTTAAGATATAGATGCAAAAAATTAAGTTTTTGAGGTGTGTTTTGATCATTTTTCTGATTTTTGGAGATTTTAAGGGTTGAGAACCGATAATTTTCTTAAAATACTTCTTGAGTCATGGTTTCCTTGAGAATTTCTAAACCTTTTTTCACCCGACGGGAGACGGTAACGACACTAATGCCTAATTGTTCGGCGGTTTCCCGTTGAGTAAGATCTTTAAGGAAGACAAATTCGAGAATATGACGGGTTTTGTCTTCTAATTGAGCGAGTGCCTGTTGTAAACGAATGCGATCCTCTTGACATAGTTGAAAGCTGCGATAATGGGGATCGGGAATGAGGTCTTTTAAACAAGTATTATTATCTTCATCGTTATTAACCGTCACATCGAGACTAAGAGGTTCACGGTTTTGGAAAGCCAGTTTTACCTCTTGCCATTCTGCGAGGGAAATATTTAAAGCGCGGGAGATTTCCGTATCATTGGGTTGACGATTGTGGACAGTTTGGAAATGCCGACGCACATTTGTCGCTTGTCTGCCTAAATCTAACCAACGGCGAGGAATACGAACCGTGTAACCTTTATCCCGCAGATAGTGTTGAATTTCGCCGCGAATATAGGGAATAGCGAAAGAACTAAAGGCATTACCTTTGGTGCTGTCAAAACGCTTAATCGCCCGAATTAGTCCCATACAGCCAACCTGCACTAAATCTTCGTAATTTTCATGGCATTGATTGACCCAATGATGAGCTTCCTTTCTGACTAATCCTAAATTTAACTCCATAATCCGATCCCGTAACTTATTATCCCCTGTTTTTTGGTATTCTTGGAACAGGGTGAGGGTTGCCAGCTTAAGATTTTCTTGATTGAGGATAGACATAGTGTACTAAAGGACTTAAAAAACCATTGACTGTAAAAGATCACTATTGCAATTAGCTTTGACCAATCCCAATACAGTCTAGATTAGAAGCGGAAAGCAATCGCAACAATGTCATTGACTCTGACTATGATACAACCTTTATATAAAAACTTGTGTGATTTCACCCAGGGAAAGGAAGTATTTAATACCATTTTTCTGTATTCGTAGCGGGCATCTTACACCCCTATCCCAAACCCTTGGGGGGTGGCGGTGCGAAAAATCAAGCATCTCTGCCATTGCTGATCATTAGCGTACAATATTACTAGGCGATCGAATATTCCCCGAAATTCATGAGTCAATCCCCCGTCACCGATTCCCTAAAAATTATCCTGACAAATATCACGGAAAAATTAGTATAGTAAATTCGTAGGTCGGGTTGAGGCAACGAAACCCGACATAGATCCTCGGTGGTTGGGTTGAACAGAGTGAAACCCAACCACCGGCAACTTATCCCTCGTTCCGACGACCTTTAACCCCCAGTAAACCCAATCCGAACAGGGACAACGCCGCGATCGCACTGGGTTCGGGAGTGCTGGCCACCGGACCGGTTATCTCGGTCGCGTTGATCTGGAAACTGTTCAAAAGGGTACTGTTAGTGAAACTCGCTCCACTGTTATTACTAACCCGGGATCCTGATGACGTGGCGATGCCCGTCGGGGTTCTGCTAGGATCAGAGGCGTTCCAGAAGAAATCTGCAATGGTGCTGGTAACGTATAACCAGTATTTAGTAACGGCGGCAAACGTGAAGGGGCTAGTGGGAGTGAAGGTGTAGCCAAAGTTTCCCGTTCCTTGAGGGGTGGGATTGGTGAAACTGGCGAGGACGGTACTGCCCGGATCGCTACCCCCGACATCATTGCGGATCTGGACGAGAGGAACATCTCCACTCTCGTAGTCCCCGAGTCGCAGGATCACGTTGCCGAGGCTGTAATTGTTACCCGCGGGCAGGGTAAAGGCGATCGCTTTTACATCAGGCCCAATAATAGTACCAAAATTATCATTCGTTTGTGGGAGATTCCCGATCAGAACCGCCGCGCGGACAGGGTTTACCCCCCCCCATTAGTACAAGTGAGCCACTAATGCCCGCCAACACCAAAGACACAGGTAAGGTTTTCATGATCTCTAAAAAAGTTAAGAAATTATGTAGATGAGCCTATCGCAGCCGTCTCTTCTGTGGAACCATTGATTAGTTATCGTTATCATTTATCGTCTGGTATGATATTTAATTCTATAGAATGTTGACAAAATGGCTAGAAAGTGGTATGCAACATCGGGCAGTTTCTGGTCGTGCCAAGTGGGATTCCTGTAGGGAGAGGGGAGTAAGATACTCGGTGGTTGGGTTTCACTCCTACGGCAACTTACCTGAAAATTTTTTAAAACGTCGTGCTTTGTAGCTTGATTGATGAATCAAGCTACTATGAGAGTTCATTCATGAATCAAGTAAGCTAAGACGTATTTAAACCGCTTATTCTTAGATTAGCCGAATCTCCCTCGCCCCCCTGCTAGTAGGGTTGATTCAAGGTAGGGTTGATTCATGAATCAACCCTACCCCTGCTAGGGGTTGGGGTGACGATATTAACCCGAAGTGATGTTTTTTTATAAAAAAAAACTCGATCGCTTAATTGCGATCGAGTCAAGAAAAAACAGACTAATTATTAATAGTCGAAGTCACCACCGCCGCCGGGAGCAGCGGGTTTTTCTTTTTCCGGTTTATCCACCACAATACACTCGGTAGTTAAAACCATACCGGCGATAGAAGCGGCATTTTGTAGGGCAGAACGAGTCACTTTAGCGGGGTCAACGATACCCGCCTCAAACATATCGGAGAACTCACCGGTAGCGGCATTATAACCGACATTAAAGGGCTTTTCTTTCACCCGTTCGGCAATAACTGCACCGTTTTGGCCGGCATTTTCAGCGATCCGTTTTAAGGGGGCAGCAATGGCGCGAGAAACGATTAAAGCGCCGGTTAATTCTTCATGGTGTAGGGTTTCTTTGGCCCAGGTTTCCAATTGGGGAGCGAGGTGAGCTAAAGTAGTACCACCCCCGGGGACGATACCTTCTTCTACGGCTGCTTTAGTGGCGTTAATTGCGTCTTCTAAGCGCAATTTGCGGTCTTTCATTTCCGTTTCGGTAGCGGCGCCGACTTTAATCACTGCCACACCCCCGGCTAATTTAGCCAGACGTTCTTGCAGTTTTTCTTTATCGTAGGAAGAATCGGTTTCCTCGATTTGACGGCGAATTTGCTCACAACGGGTTTTCACTGCCACGTCGTTGCCTTCGGCGACGATGGTGGTGGTATCTTTGTTCATAGTGATACGACGGGCCGTACCTAAGCTGTCAATTTTGGTGGTTTCCAGTTTTAAACCCGCATCTTCGCTGATTACTTGACCACCGGTTAAGACGGCGATATCTTCTAACATCGCTTTTCTGCGATCGCCAAATCCAGGAGCTTTCACCGCAGTGACGTTAAGAACACCGCGCAGACGGTTAACCACTAGGGTTGCCAAAGCTTCTTTTTCGATGTCTTCGGCGATAATTACTAGGGGTTTACCTTGACGGGCCACTTGTTCGAGAATGGGAACCAAATCCTGTACTAAACCGATTTTTTTGTCGGTAATCAGAATAGCGGGATCCTCAAAAACGCATTCCATGCGTTCGGTGTCGGTGACAAAGTAGGGAGAGATATAACCTTTGTCAAAACGCATCCCTTCGGTGATTTCTAGTTCGGTGGTCATCGATTTCCCTTCTTCTAGGGAAATTACGCCTTCTTTACCGACTTTATCCATGGCCGAGGCGATCATTTGACCGACTTCATCATCGTTACCGGCAGAGATAGCACCCACTTGTGCGATCGCTTTGGAATCTTCTACGGGTTTCGCGTGTTTGGCGATTTGACTGACGAGGAAATCGGCAGCTTTATCGATACCTTTTTTCAGAGAAATCGGGTTAGCACCGGCGGCGACGTTGCGTAAACCTTCTTTAACGATAGCGTGAGCGAGAACGGTGGCGGTAGTTGTACCATCCCCCGCTACATCGTTGGTTTTTGATGCGGCTTGGCGAATTAAAGCCACACCGGTGTTCTCGATATGGTCTTCCAGTTCGATTTCTTTAGCGATGGTGATGCCATCATTGACGATTTGGGGCGCGCCAAATTTCTTTTCGAGGACGACGTTACGACCTTTGGGGCCAAGGGTGACGGCTACCGCTTCGGCCAGGAGGTCCATGCCTTTTTCTAAGGCGCGACGGGCATCTTCGTTGTAGATAATAGATTTAGCCATAATGTATCGTTATTCGTGCAAAATAGGGGTTTTCAAGGGTAGATGATTAGGAAACGACGGCGAGAATGTCTTTTTCGGAGAGGAGAACGTATTCTTCGCCACCAAGTTTGATATCGGTTCCGGCATATTTGGAGTAGAGAACTTTGTCACCCACACCCACTTCCACAGGGGTACGGCTGCCGTCATCGTTGCGTTTGCCAGTGCCGACGGTCACGACTTCCCCGATTTGGGGTTTTTCTTGCGCGGCATCGGGAAGAAAAATGCCACCGGCGGTTCTTTCTTCGCTGGGGCTAACTTTAACGAAAACTCGATCGCCTAGGGGTTTAACAGTAGTTACGTTGATGCTGACTGCAGCCATGGAATATCCTCCTTTTCTCTTGTATTTGGGTAAGTGTCTTTTCCAGATTAGCACTCTTACCTTCCGAGTGCTAATTTACCGAAATACAAGGCCCCCTGACAACTGCTCGATCGGTACGGGTTTCCGAACTATGGTGTTAAGCTATAGCAGTTATCTTAGTGGTGAGGTACAAAGTTTTCGTTTTGGGAAGGCAGCAGTCAGAATATCCCTTTTCCGTCACTCTAGGGAACGGGAAAACAGAAATGACAGGGAAAAACGGATGCCAACAGAGAATTTATCAATCGATTAAGTTGAGTATATAGAAAAGAAAAATAGTTAATTAATCGAGGAGTAAAGAAAACACAGAGCCAAGCTTTTAAGCGATTCAAGTAACCGAAAGGCTCGACAAATAATCGAATATTATTTAAGTCATTTTCTTTTAATCTTTTCGATTCTAAAATTGGAGCGTATAGTGGGAGATTGGCAACCCCACCGATACGCTTGGAAGCTGCCAAATGTCAGGGCTATCAAAGCAAATCCTTACCTTGACAAGCAAAAGCTATTCACGGCGGAGATCGAAACCATGACTAGGCAGCATACACAGCAATGAAGAAAACATTGCCCTTGATTTTTCAGTAACTGATACTAAATCCGGTTATTAAAAACTGATTATTTATTCCCCCTTTTGCATGAGTGCCTCTTGCATGAGTGCCTGTCCTTATAAGTAGCATATACTCAACGGATTTAGTATGACAGGCGGCTTTGAAGTTAACCTAAGCGCATTAAGGGCAGAAGTCACCCTAAAGGCGATCGATTCTGCCAAAACCCGCAAGGATTTAATCCTCATAAATGCGGCACTCTAAGGCATCGGGATTAGCCTCGCAGTAGGACTGGAGTGAGTTATTCCCCTGTTTTTTGGCCCGTTGATGGGAGGCTTCCGCCTGGAGTTCCTCAACCACATCCCAGGCCGCAGCGCAATCGGGAGAGGTTTCACCCTTGGCCGCACAAATTGTCCGCGCGTCTTCCCGGGCCGCTTCAATTTCATCTTCAATGAACAACCGCTTTGGCTTTTCGACAAAATCGCTCTTGAAGAGAATATCACTGACAGAAATAATGCCCAGCAAAGTTTTGCCCTGAATCACGGGGGCGCGGCGAATGCGGGTTTGAGCAAATAACCGAGCCACATATTCCACCCCCAGTTCGGGATTGACGACCACACAGGGCTTAACCATAATTTCGTAAACCCGCATAGTTTTAGGATCGTGGCCAAAGGCCGCCACTTTGTAAACGATGTCGGTTTCAGTGACAATTCCATAAGGGTCCTGTTCATGGCGCGGTTCGACAATCAATCCCCGCAGTTGTTTTTCTTTCATCAATTTCACGGCATCGGCAACCGTTGCCGAACCACGAATGGTGACAACGTTTTGGGTCATAATTTCTTGAGCTTGCAGCATAGGAGTTGGATGGTTTTGTTAAATGAAAGGACTGGTATAAAAGCAAAAGTTGACTAGGGTTGCCCCGATAGCAATTTCCTAGACTCTTGTGGGCTGAGGGCCACTGTTAATAGAGATGACCAGGGCCAATGGGCGATCGCTGGTTGGGGCTGGGGCGGCATGGCCGCAGCTGTGCTCCCCTGAGTGCCGGGAGCATAGGCCTCCAGCACAGCGCCGTTTTGCCAACACATGGCGATGAAATAATCACACACTGGGCATTCCGTCTGAGCAACCTGCCGGGCCGGACACTTATATCCTGCGGGCAGGCGATCGCTCAAGAGTCGTTGAGCTACGCTGCCACAGTTGGGACACCGAATTTCTATAAGCTTGTTCATCGCCATACCTCAAAATTGAATAGTGATGTGAGAAGGAAAGGGTCAACGTCGGACGTTTGCCCAGAGTGTTCGTTCACGGTGGAAGACTATAATTGTCGTTCTACCGCAGCCGTAAATTCTTCATAGGGTTTAACCCCAACTAATGTTTCTATCAATTTCCCCTGTTTAAATACCATGACCGCCGGAATACTTCTAATCCCAAAGCGTTTGGCCACGGGTTTGTTACTGTCTAGGTCAAGTTTGAAGACTTTGGCGCGATCGCGATAGTCATCGGCCAATCGATCGATCAACGGCGCCACCAGTTTGCAAGGGCCACACCAGGTTGCCGTGCAATCTACCACCAACAGGGATTCACTCTTTAAGAGGGAATCAAATTCAGTTTCATCTTGAATAAATGTAGCCGTACCCATGTTTATATCTCCAGATTGATGCTGTGTAACTTAGGACAAATTCTCT
The DNA here is from genome assembly GCF_027531715.1 of Microcystis sp. LE19-8.1F. Taxonomy (NCBI): domain Bacteria; kingdom Bacillati; phylum Cyanobacteriota; class Cyanophyceae; order Chroococcales; family Microcystaceae; genus Microcystis; species Microcystis sp. LE19-8.1F. The sequence goes on from NZ_JAPZSO010000160.1 coordinate 25,927, forward strand.
TCTCGGTGCGTTTTACAATATAAATTCAGCCTTGACCCGCTCCTCATCTAAAAATGCTTGGCCTTAGCCCCTTTAACTTTCTCCCAGAAAGCGAAAGGGTTTGGGAGTCCAGGGCTATGAGTAAAGCAAAATGGCATAAGTCAATGTCCGCCTCCTTGGGGTATCGTATATAGTTTGGTCGTCCCAGACATCGATGGTGACATCTAGTCCCTGCTCATGGGGGGGTTTTACTTTGTAAGTCGTCATCGGCTGCTCCCAATCAAAACAAATTTGCGACGTTAAGTTACGGTAATATGGTTTTGCAAGTTATTGCATTGACATCCCCTATGACAGCGACCCCTTCAAACGATTTATCTGCCTGGGAGCGGCTAGAACAAGGCAGACAAGCAAAAGCAAGCAACGGTGGTTATGCGGGCTACGGCTCCCCTGCCTTTGGACAACGATCGATCGATGGGGAATTAGTGGATGATCCGGAAGAGTGCCGGGTCATTGAACTGATTCGCCGTCATCACAAATCGGGGAAATCCTTGCAGAAGATCGCCGATTGGCTTAATGAACAGGGCTACACCACCAAACGCGGTCTACCATGGCAGCGTATTTCCGTAAAGCGGGTGCTGGATCGACTTTATGGAAAGGTGTCCAGAATTTCCGGAGTAACCCTTCAGGCCGACCAGAACCCAGAAGTACTCACCCCAGCGTCTGGTGATGCCGCCCCTAAAACCATTAGAGGCTGAATGACCCCTAAATAAAAAGTTTCAGGGTTTAACCTGTTACATCCCTCTATGATACACCGAAGTGGGTCTAAAATCTTTACGAGTTTAATAAAAATTGTAACAAAACGTTACATCTTTCTAGAAAAAGTTACATGACGCTACATTTTGAGATAGTTTTAGAAAGGATTTTGGCAACTCTGAGAGTCTGGGTTCTTTTCCCAGTGGCTGTTCTGTCTATCTTGGCCTTTGCGATTGCAGGATGGTGCTGATGTCCCTCGACACACCTCTGAGTTGGGCCCCCGATCTGGAAAAAGCGATCGATCGCCAACCCTTGACGGTGCCGCCAACCACTTCTCTGGCAGATGCGATCGCCATGATCGGTCAGGCCCATAGCCGTCTGTGTTTACTCACCGATGACCTATCCCCTCTAGCTCCTCCGGCCGGAGAAGCGCGTGTTAGCTGTCTGCTGGTGGTGCAAGGGCAAGAGTTATTAGGAATTTTGACAGAACGGGATGTGGTGCGACTCACCGCTCAAGGGATTAACCTGTCCGAGACAACCGTTGCCGATGTGATGATACATCCCCTGATCACCTTGCCCCAGCAATCTGCTCAAGACATTTTTGCCGCCCTGTTTTTGTTTCGTCGCTACCGAATTCGCCATTTGCCGATTGTCGATGACCAAGGACAGTTGGTCGGGGTGATCTCCCATGAAAGTATTCGCCAGATATTGCGTCCGGCCAATCTGTTGCGGTTTCGTCGCGTATCGGATGTGATGACCACTCAAGTGGTACAGGCCCCTCTCACCGCCACAGTCTTGCAATTGGCCCAGTTAATGGCGGAACATCGTGTCAGTTGTGTGGTGATCACCCAGAGAAATTACGAGGACAATGACTACCCGGTTGGTATTGTGACAGAGCGAGATCTTGTCCAGTTTCAAGCAGTTCAAATCGATCTGCACAAAACTAGGGCCCAGACGGTGATGAGTACGCCGTTATTTCTCCTCAACCCCGAGGATTCCCTGTGGACGGCCCATCAGGAAATGCAAAAACGGCGGGTGGGGCGTTTGGTGGTTTCTTGGAACTGGGGGCGGGGGTTGGGCATTGTTACACAAACCAGTCTGTTAAGGGTTTTTGACCCGATGGAAATGTATGGGGTGATTGAAAATTTACAACAAACGATTCAACAGCTAGAGTCCGAGCGATCGCCCTCCCCTCCTTCCCCACCAGCGGACTTATTACCCCAACGGACTCGCGCCCCATCGCAACAAGACATCGCAGGCGATCGCGAATTATTACTTGCCTTGCTAGACAATGCTTATAAAGACGTAAAGTATATGTTGGCTAACTTAGATATTGTCGTCGAGCAGCGGCGATCTTTGCTTCAATCTGTTCTAGAGAAGCTTGAGTACCTCGGTCGTGAAATTAGCTCTTAGATATTCCTCTTCTGTCAGAGGAGGAGAGTTAGAATAGAGAGAAAAGCCCTCATACTCAACTTAATCGATTGATAAATTCTCTGTTGACATCCGTTTTCCCCTGTCATTTCTGTTTTCCCGTTCCCTAGAGTGACAGAAGAGGGATATACAGTTAGAAGAACCAGAGAATGGCTATCTGGTCTATTTACCTAACTGCCTCAATCTTTACTGTTGTGCAAAAACAAAAGAGTTGAGTGTTTCCGCTCAACTCCTGGGTTATTTATGCTTGATTCTATAAAGGGTTATTGTGACTGCCAAAAACTTGCGCTTTTAGTGCATCAATTTCGGCTAATAACTCGCGACGATTTTCATCTTTGAGCAGATAGCGCCAGACAAACCAACCAGTGTAAACGATCCCAACTAATTGTAGGATAGGAGCAAGGAGGGGAATATCATCGATCGCATCTAAAACCGCTAGGGTAACTTTCACGGTGACAAAACTGGCTAAAATTGCCCCCAGAACGATTAAAGGTTTTTTGTATCCAGAGAAGAAACTACCGATATAATCGGGGACGTTAGCCAGATAGGACATCACCGAATCCCAAACTGGTTCTACATATTCAGACCAAATCTGTTCGGTGCTGCTGCTGCTGGGTTTGCTCAGAGACCCGGGTAAATCCGTTCTAATCGGATTTTTGGTCTCGGTGGGTTGCATTGATTCCATATTAACTGATCCTCATCATTAAGGTTAGACAGTGCGCGAATAGGACCAACGGGGGTCAATTTTAACAGACTGAATAGACTAACTCGCTGTTGCCCATATTATCGGATAATTGCGATAGTAGGCGGAAAGTTTCTCAACAACTATTAAGAATCAAGGATTTAGCTTCTCAATTTTATCGTCAGTCTGACCGCAATTCTCCATTCTAACAGCAGGTAGCGATCGGAGTTGAGGAATCAGGGGGTGTCAGTTATCAGTGAACAGTAATCAGTTATCAGTGGGGAGATAGGGAGAAAAAAGCGTTCGACAAAAGCTCACGCTCAAGTCCGGTGGGTTACGGCGAATACTCAATTTTTAGTGAGAGTATAACTTATTTTCGCCTAACCCACCCTACAGATGATTACTTAAAATCCTTCCTTATTCGTGGATAAGTTGCATGGGTGCGGTGCGAGGATCGATGATTTTCTGACCTAAACCCGAAAATTTGACCGCTAGATTCATTTTTTTCCCCGCACCGAGGATATGGGTCACTTCTCCTTCTCCAAAAGTAGAGTGTAACACTCGATCGCCTACCTGCCATTTTCTTTGATTAGAGACAGCTTTTTCCATGAAAACCACTTTTGGGGTCTTTTTCGGTTTCAGGTTGCTTGTGAGCAATTCTGGGGGCAATTCCTGCAAAAATTGGGAAGCTACCTTCATCTCTTTATTCCCCCAGACATATCTTTCTTTTGCGTAGGTTAAAAATAATTGTTCCTTGGCCCGAGTCACTCCCACATAACACAAACGGCGTTCTTCCTCAAGGGCAATGGGATCGTTTAAACTACGATTATGGGGAAAAATGCCCTGTTCTAAACCGACTAAAAAAACGATAGGAAACTCTAAACCTTTGGCGGAATGTAGAGTCATTAAGGAGACTTTTTCTTGACCTTCCTGAAGATTATCTAAGTCCGAGGCTAAACTAGCATTAGCGAGAAATTCCTGGAGATTGGTTTCTTCGTTTTCCTCTTGGAATTGTACCACGGCGGTATAAAGTTCTTGGATATTTTCGATGCGGGTATCAGCTTCCTCGGTTCCCTGCTGTTTTAATTCATCAATATATCCCGAATCTTCCATGATTTGATCTAGGATTTCACTAGCGGATAAATCGGTGATTTTTTCTTGCAGATTTTGGATAATTTTCGCTAACTTATTGATGCTTTTAGTGGCACGACCGGCGAGAGTATTAACGGAAGTTTCATCGCTGATAATTTCCCATAAAGGTACTCCTAATTCTTGGGCAGCTTTGAGCAAATTATCGATTGTGGTTTTACCAATACCGCGCCGGGGAGTGTTAATAATTCTCAGTAAACTAACGGTATCAGCAGGATTGGCAATCACTCGTAAATAAGCGATCGCATCTTTAATCTCCTGTCGATCATAAAATTTAAATCCCCCGACAATATTATAGGGGATATTATTGCGAATTAACCCATCTTCAAAGGGGCGAGATTGGGCATTAATTCGGTAGAGAATGGCAAAACTACCCCAATTTAATTCGGGGTTTTCTTGGTTAAATTCTCGAATTTTATCGATAACAAAAGATGCTTCTTCCTGTTCATCTCTGGCTTTAAAAACATAGATACTCTCGCCTCCTTCTCTGGTGGGAACAAGGACTTTATCAATTCTTTGACTATTCTTTTCAATTAATTTATTTGCCGCTTGCAGAATATTTTCCCGTGAACGATAGTTTTCCTGTAGTTTCACCATCGTGCGAGTATCATCATCGGGTAAACCATCGCCAAAGTCCGCTTGAAAATTGAGCAGAATAGTAAAATCTGCCATCCGAAAACTATAGATAGATTGGTCGGCATCACCCACCACAAAAATTGATCGATCCGTCCAATTCCACTCACTTTTTTTCGTTTCACCATTGGTGGACAAAAGCCGAATTAACTCGTACTGAATCCGGTTAGTGTCTTGGTATTCATCGACTAAAATATGTTTAAATTGCGTGTGCCAATAACCGAGAATAGATTCATTTTGCTGAAAAAGACGGACTGGAACCAGTATCAAATCATCAAAATCTAGGGCATTATTTTGTGCCAATTGCATCTGATAAGCCTGATAAACCTCAGAAATGACCTTTCCCCGAAAATGAGGGTTTTCTCTGGCGTAATCCCTGGGGGTTAAACCTAAATTTTTGGCATTACTAATCGCATAACGTAGATTGCGAGCGTCAAATTTTTTATCGTCTAAATTCATTTGTTTAGTGACGATATTTTTCACCAAACTCTGGGCATCAGATTCGTCCATAATTGAGAAATTCCTTTGCCAACTATGACCATATTCATCCTGATATTTATTAATGTCATAGCGCAAAATCCGACCGCAAAGACTGTGAAAAGTTCCAATCCAGAGTTTTTTAGTATAATTCCGATAAACTTGAGAAAAGAGTTTTTTCTGTTCGTATTCTTCCAAAAGTTCTAATCTTTGACCGTATTTTTCCTGTGCTTTTTGTTGAGCAAAAGTTTTTTCAATCCTAGTTTTCATTTCCCGGGCTGCCTTATTGGTAAAAGTGACCGCGAGAATATTTTCCGGATCGACCCCGTGATGACGGATCAAATGGGCGATACGATAGGTTAAAGCACTGGTTTTTCCCGATCCTGCCCCAGCAACCACCAACAGGGGGCCGCAAAAATGCTCGACAGCAAGGCGCTGGGAGGGATTGAGTTGTTCTAAATAATCGGCTGTGACTGTCATAATCTTTCCCTATAGCTCTGCGACCTCTATTATTCAGGCTACATCATCGAGACGGGGATCGGGCATTAGTCAACCCCTTCAAGAAATAAAAATTTTTTGGGCTAGTTTGTTTCAAATCGCTCAAGATTCTAAGTTGTCATCTACAATGGAATTAGCGGAGACGAAAGTTTCCGTTCACTCCTCACACCACACTCCGTCCGGACAATGTTCGGGCGGTTTCTTATTGAAAATACTTTATCTCTACAAATTCCCTGTTACACTGTATGATCAAAGATTTCTTGGAATCTTTTTGCGTTCAAATGTACTATCACATGAGGGACATCACTTGTCTAAACGTTATTTGTTCACCTCCGAATCGGTTACAGAGGGACATCCCGATAAAATTTGTGACCAGATTTCTGATACTATTCTCGATGCTCTGTTATCCCAAGATGACCACAGTCGTGTAGCGGCTGAAGTGGTTGTCAATACAGGGTTAGTCTTGATTACTGGTGAAATCACCTCAAAAGCACAGGTTCATTTCGTCGATTTAGTTCGCAAGAAAATCGCTGAAATCGGCTATATCAACGCAGATAACGGTTTTTCCTCGAATAGTTGCACCGTTTTAGTCGCTTTAGACGAACAATCTCCCGATATTTCCCAGGGTGTCACGGCCGCTCAGGAAAATCGCGAACTTCTCAGCAATGATGAACTCGATAAAATTGGTGCAGGAGACCAGGGTATTGTCTTCGGTTTCGCTTGCAATGAAACCCCCGAATTTATGCCCTTACCGATTAGTTTAGCCCACCGCATCGCTCGCCGTTTAGCGGCAGTCAGAAAAACGGGTGAACTGTCCTATCTGCGTCCCGACGGTAAAACGCAAGTATCGGTCATTTATGAAGATGGTCGTCCCGTGGGTATCGATACTATCCTGGTTTCTACCCAACACGATGCTACTATCGGCGATATCACCGATAATGATCTCGTCCAACAAAAGATTAAAAGTGATCTCTGGGAAGCGGTAGTACAACCGGTCTTCAGTGATTTAGAGATTAAACCCGATGCCAATACCCGTTATCTGGTTAATCCCACCGGAAAATTCGTCATTGGTGGACCCCAAGGCGACGCGGGATTAACGGGACGGAAAATTATCGTCGATACCTACGGTGGCTATTCTCGTCACGGTGGCGGCGCTTTCTCTGGTAAGGATCCTACCAAAGTTGATCGCTCCGCGGCCTATGCTTGCCGTTATGTGGCCAAAAATATCGTCGCGGCTGGTTTGGCCGATAAGTGCGAGATTCAAGTGGGTTATGCGATTGGGGTAGCTCGTCCGGTGAGTCTCTTCGTGGAAACCTTTGGCACTGGCAAAGTCGCTGATGATGTGATTCTGGACTTAATCAATAAATACTTTGAACTCCGTCCGGCCGGCATTATCCAAACCTTTAACCTGCGCGGTTTACCCAGTGAAAGAGGCGAGCGTTTTTACCAAGATGTGGCCGCTTATGGTCATTTTGGTCGCAATGATCTCGATTTACCCTGGGAAAAAACCGATAAAGCCGCTATCCTCAAAGAAGCTTTGACTTCTGCGGTAGTATAGGGTTAAAAATTAACTGCAAATTTTGATTCAGGAATAGAGTTTAAGGCTCTATTCCTTATTTTTGTCTAGCTATAGCAGTTATCAGTATTCAGGAGACAGGAGGCAGAAGGCAGGAGGCAAAAGGCAGGAGGCAAAAGGCAGCTTTGTTCTCCCCACACCCCACACCCCACACCCCACACCCCACACCCTACACCCCACACCCCACACCCTACACCCTACACCCCACTTCCCACTTCCCACTTCCCACTTCCGGTGCAGTTAATCACCCCGTACAGGATCGCAGAATCCAACCCAGTAAGACTCCGATACCACCAAAGCGGACAATTTGCCAAAAAACTTCCCCCAGCAGTCCGCGACGGATTCCTTCCCAGAATAGGCGCTTTAATTCTCCTTCTTTGAGTAAATTGCTTTCTAAAATTACCTCTAATTCTTGAATCTGTTCGCGAATTTGTGCCAATTCCTTTTCTAGTTCAGGTAGGGGATTTTCGCGCCATTGGGGTTCTATTTGACTAAATTGTGCCTCTAGGTCTTTTTTTTGCTGTTCTGCTTCGTTGATCTGTCGATAACGGTCTTTTAGTGTTGCGATCGCCGCTTCGACTTCTTCAATCGCTTGGGTAAATTCTGCCGATTCATCGTTAGGGTACGGGTTTTCTTCTAAGGACATGGACTCGATGGGATTTCCTGCGTCTAAACTATAGTTATAGACGATTTTACGGTTTTACGAAACCTTTTGATTATGATTCCATCCCCTGTCTCCTCCCCATCTCAGACTCTTGATCATCTATCTACCCTGGAATTGGCGCGGATTTTGGCGGAACGTTTGGCGATCGCACCGATTGACTGGCATCGTCTGAAAGCCAATCGTAATGCTCGGGCTGCTGAACAATTAGGGACGGCTTTGGTGTTTTTATTAGATAATCAGCCAGAAGAAGCACTTCCTCGGCTACAACAGGCTACAGGCTGGCTCGATCGCTCGATTTCTGCTCCTCCCTGTCCTTCTCACGGTCACGGTCATTAATTAAACCAGCGTTCCTGTTTAATTTGTTTACAAAGTTTCAGTTGGGTTCCTTTTTGATTCCAGTGAACTTGGTCGAAGATTTGATATAACATACACAGTCCTCGGCCATTTTCCGCTTCTTCGGGGGGAAAATTGGGGCAATCGCAACTACAGCCATGATGGGGACAACGGGGGGTAAATCCACAACCTTCGTCGGTAATTACCCAAGAATACTCGTCTTTACTGCTGGAAAAGTGAACGACCACGGTTTTGCTGGGATCGAGATGATTGCCGTGTTTAGCGGCATTAACTAAAGCTTCTTGCAATCCTAATCTAATTTCTGGTTCTAATTCTTCGGGAATACTAGCGGTCAATAAATCTAAAATCGGACAAAGATACAAGGTGGAAGCGAAACTCATGGTGTTCCAGCTTCGTTTGCTTGTGGGCAGTGAAATAGCAATCACGCGCTTTACCTCTAGCTTTTATTCAATTACTGTTCTCTTACAGAAAGATTAAGGTCTCTTAACCGTCGATCTAGATGATTGCCATACCTAATGAGTCATATTTTGTCCCTTTTCTGTCTCTGAGATGGATTAGATATTTTTATGATTGATCTACAAACCAATCGAGAATCAAGGCCACTTTGAGCGGGTAATTAATCAAAAAAGTAGTTGACTGGAACGGGTCTTAATATGCTATTATCCTTACCCATTGACTTTTCGACCATAAACGGCTAAAGTGTCGGGTTTTTCCTCCTATTTCATCCTACCATATTCGCTGTTTTTTGTCTAAGAAAAGCGGCGCATTCGACGTGGGGAGTTTGGGGAAAGAAATCAGCTGTTTGCACTTCTAGCAGTTGATAATCGCCTGTTTTACAGAGATATTGCAAGTCTCTGGCTAAAGTTGCACTTTGACAACTGATATAAACAATGCGTTGACTTTGCAGCCGTAACAGACTATCGAGGACAGATCGATCGCAACCTTTGCGGGGCGGATCGAGTAGAATAATGTCGGGTTTAACTGTCAGTTGCGGTAAAGTTTTTTCTACTGCCCCCAAAATAAAAGTTGTGTTGGTAATATTATTTAATTGGGCGTTAATCTTGGCTCGATCGAGGGAAAAGCTATAGGATTCTAGTCCAATCACCTCTTTAACCCGTTTAGCGAGGGGTAAAGTAAAAGTACCGATACCACAGTAGGCATCAATAAGAATTTCTTCACCTTTAAGGTCTAATTTCTGACAAATAACCGCAAATAAGGCTTCAGCAGCCTCTGTATTAACCTGAAAAAAGGTATCGGCAGCCAATTGATAGGTTAATCCGGCGAACTTTTCGGTAATATAGTCCCTTCCGGCGATAGTTGTGGTCTGAGCGCCAAAAATAGCATTCCCTCGATCGGGGTTATAATTCACGGTTACACCGACTAAATTGCCGTATTTTGCCAGCCATTGCCGCGCCTGGGTCTCAATTCCCTGTAAATTATTATCGGTACTAATCAGGGTTAATAAAATTTCTCCAGTGTGGCGGCCAATTCTCAGGGATAAATGGCGTAATTGTCCTTGGTGGGTCTTTTCATCATAAATTGACCAGCCTTGCTCCTGAATATCCCGTTTTATCTCTGCTAGAAACGGATTTAAAGCCTGATCTTGAATCGGACATTGATTGAGATTAATCAGATGATGGCTGCCGCGACGATAATAACCTGCTTGCACATTGCCGGTGGGGGAAAATCCGAGGGGATAGGTAGCTTTATTGCGATAAGCGAGGGGAGAATTACCGGTGAGGGGAGGATAAACCAAAGGATCGCTAAAACCGCCAATTCTGGTTAATACCTCTTGTACTTGCTCTTTTTTGACCCGAAGCTGAAATTGATCCTCGATGTGTTGCCATTGACAACCACCACATTTATCGGCAACAATGCAGCGGGGCCGGATACGATGGGGAGAAGCTTGTAGAATAGTTTGTAGTTTGCCGATCGCATGACTTTTTTTAATATAGGTGATGCGAGTTTGAATGCGATCGCCAATGACCGTATCTGGCACAAAAATCACCTGTCCTCGGTATTTTCCCACACCTTCGCCCGTATGGTTGAGGTCGGTAATCTCGATCTCGATTAAATCACCTTGTTGCATAGTTAGGGAAACCAGTTTTCATCCAGGGTTTCTGCTGGGGTAATAATGACTTCTATGGGAATTTCTTGCTTGCTCAATTTCGAGACTATTTGTCTAGCTTTTCCATAACAAGAATCGAAAATTTCGAGGAGATAAGGTTTTAAACTAGGACTGTCTTCCAGCAGATCGGCAATTTCAACTCGAAAATTAATAATTGCCGCTTCCCATTGATTAGCATTATACTCTCTTTCCGTCTGCCAATAAACTAACTTGAGCAGATGAGCTAATAATTGAATTAACAAACTTTTGAGAGCGTGTCGATTATTTTTTCCCATACTTGCTAATTCCTCGATCAGATTAGTCCAGTCAACCGAGGCAAAATCCTCCTGTCGTAATTGGTTAACGGTTGTCTCGATCCATAGCTGAAAATCTCGATCGTATAAGCTGATCTTCGAGATCGGTATTTGAGCGGTCATGGGAGGTAAACAGTAAAAACAATCCAACTCTATTCTACAATCAAAAATTAATTTTTCTAAAATCCTAGATCGGCTTTGGCAATTTTGGCCGCCGCTAATACTTCCTCATCGGGTAATTCTCGCCAGTCGGTCGCACCTATTTCAGCATAGAATTTTTGATCGTAGGCGCGAGTACGAATTACTACCGGCATAGGAACCGCATGACCTAAAACTAAAGCCTGTTGTTTTGAGTCTAATTTCGCTAAAACTGATCGCAAACTTCCCCCTCCAGAAACCCCAGTAAATATAGCTTCGATGTCCTTTTCATCGTTTAATAAACAGGTGATTCTTGTTCCTACCTGAGACATGACTTCGTTATCAATTCCTGAAGGTCTTTGATCGACAATTAGGAGAGTAACAAAGTATTTTCGCATCTCCCTGGCAATAGTTCCAAAAATAGTTTGATGCACCACGGCAGCATCTAAAAATCGGTGAGCTTCTTCAATGGTAATCACTAACTGTTGCGGCCGATCGACGGGGTTTTTAGTTTGTAAAAAATATTCAGCTTTTTTAACATAATTAGCATGAATCCGACGGGTGATCATATTGGTGGCTAACATATAGGAAAGCATATTACTTTGGGAGCCAAATTCGATGACAACGTGCTTACCCGCATCTAAAGCTTGCAAAACCTGATCGATATAATTGTGGGGACAAGAACTTTTTAAATATTTCAAACTATCTAGACGCATTAATTTTCTCTGGAGGGACATGATTGATCCCGCATGGCCCTGTTTTTCCGTACAGAAGATTTTAATATCCTCGTTACTCATATTTAATAACTGAGTAATCCAAGATTCTCCATACTCGTTATAGAGAATATTGGCATTATCTAAACTAGCTTCCGAGATGCCTAATTCCCGACCGATTAAACGAATATCTTCGATTTCAATCTGATTATAACTTAAGAATAATTCCTGCGCTCCTCGTACTCCCCGGCGTTTGGTAGAATCGGGATCGAGGGTATAAATTTCTACCTGTCCAGGGAATAATTGACATAATCCTTTCACCGTAGAAACCTCCTTCCCTTCTTTCATCGCTTCCCAACCGTATTCCGAGTGCATATCAAACATGAGGTTAACCCCTGCTTGTTTGCGAATAATACCCGAAATTAACAGCCTGGTTAAAAAGGATTTTCCCGTCCCGGATTTGCCAAAAACACCGTTACTACGTTCGACAAAGCGATCGAGATTAATACATATTGGCACGTCCATGTCAAGGGGTTGACCAATAGCAAAATTCTTTCTGGTGGGATCATCTTCCCAACCGAAAACCATGCGAAAATCCTGCTCACAAGCTTCATAAACTTGGCTAAAATGGGCGGGAATAGTTTTGACTGGCAGTAATTCTAAATCGGCGCTAGTTTGGGGTTGAAAAGAGGCTAAAGAACTGTCGGAAACTGCGGGGGAATTACCTCCCGTCGGAGTAAACATGAGCATAGGTGATAGTTCAATTGTACCATAAGTGCCGCTACCCGCCAAAACATCGCGCATAAAACTATCATCGGGATGGGGAGGGTTAGCGATAATCCGGGGACTGGAGTTACCCAGGGAGACATCGGTGAGGAGACAGAAAAAACGCGAGCGAGTGCCTTGCACAACCAAAAACTTACCGACGCGCATATCTTCGACGGAAATATCCGGATAAAGACGGATTTCTAAACCTTCACTCAGGGAACCTTGAATAACCGATCCGAGGGGTTGTTCACTCATGCTAACCTTGATTTGTGGCGATCTATCCCCCTATTCTGTCACTTTTCCGTTAATCAGTGCAAACTCGATCGGGTACAGTAATCAGTAATCAGTGATCAGTAAACAGTAAAAAGACAGTAGGAAACTGGAAGATGTACCAGACTAAGGCTGAATCCGCCGTATTTAATACTTCCCACTTAATACATACTGCACACTTAAAACTCAAATCTGATAACTGATAACTGATAACTGATAACTGATTCAAGTCGGTTAATTTTTTTTCGGTCTATCCTGCCTAAAAATGAGGGGTTTGCAGGCAGGCACGGATTCCCATTATGAATATAAGTATAGGTCAAGTGGCGGGGTTTTGTCAAGGGGTTTAAGAAAAAAAATCGGGTTGATCAACGGGAAGCAAGGAAATAACCAAGGGAGAAGAGAAGGCCACTAAAAAAGTGAAGATTAACCGCTATAAACTTGCAGTTACTGACTAGCTGAGGTTGGTCATGATTTTGGTTAACGTGGTGGACTAATTGCCAAGCGAAAGGGAGACTAAGAAAAATTAAAAGGGTGAGAGGGGGATAAACCTGCAGCAGGACAAAAACTACCGTTAAAACGTAAACGAGAACCGTCACCACCGTTAAAACTCTAGAACCTTTTAAAGTACCTAAACGGGCAATAGGTGATTTTTTACCCGCTTTGAGATCATCGGCGACTTGATGGAAATGGGAACAAAAAAGGATGATAGAAGTGGTAATCCCGATAATAATTGAAGCCGCTAGACTAGAGAGAGAAAAAGCACCGACTTGGGAATAGTAGGCGGCGGCAATCGCCAAGGGTCCAAAAGTAAAGAAACAGATAATTTCACCTAATCCTTGATAACCGAGACGGAAGGGCGGTCCTTGATAGGTATAGCCCAAAAAACAGCAGAGGGCGATTAATTCTAGGATCATCCAATCGCCTCGCCAATAACTAATAGCAAAAATACCAGCAATACCCACTAATAGAAAAAGATTACTCAGCCAGAAAATTAAAGATTTATTGCCGGTTAAATTAACGATCGAATGGGCTTTATTGACATCGATCCCGGTATCGGCATCAAAAACATCATTACTGAGATTTAACCAAGCGAGAATTAAAATAGCTGAGAGGATAAAAGTGGCAAAAATCGGCAGAGAAAATCGACCTGTTTCCTGATAAGCGATCGCTGTTCCCAGAATAATCGGTATAATCGCCACACTATACATTGGTGGTTTAAGGGCTGCTAACCAAAGTTTTTGGGGCGAGGGAGTGGTGACAGTATCGCTGGTCATAGTTAAATAGGGTTTGCTGAAAAAGTTTTTCCTAGGGATAGGGTGTGGCCCCCCAACCCCCCCGACATCGGGGGGGCTGGGGGGTGTCGGGTTTTACCCATATTTTCAGGGAAAAAGTCCCTGAATTTCCCCCCGATAACTCCAATGGCTGGCACTTTTTGATTTCAAAAAGGACTAAAGATATTATCCAACAAGGTTTTTAGATTTATTCAGCAAGCCCTAGATAGTTCTTCAAAATTGAGATGCACCCAACCCGACACACCTCGTTTTAGTGTCAAACCGAAATTTTAGATGATTTAGACTTTGGTTTTGGCTTTTTCTGGCAGTTGACGACGAGTAGCGGCACCGGCTAAACCCAGACCTAATAAACCGATAGCGGTCATAGTTCCGGGTTCAGGTGTTTTGGTGGTGATTTCTAATTTAACGCCATTAATTCCGGTTGTACCAGTACCAGAGAGGACGCTGAACTGAACCACGAGATTTGTATTAGCAACACCTGGAACAACGGAAGTCAGGTCAATGTTATAGTTGCCAGTGATAGAGAAAGTGTCAGTAAAGACAGAACTACCGTTAGATAATAAATCGAAGGTGAGGGGGTCGCCAGCAGTGTAATTAAATAGAACATTAGCGGCGACGAAATTACCTAGAATTGCACCGCCGGTGGTGGGATTAAAGGGGATAGTGCTACCACTGCCAATGCCATTAATGGTGGCACTAATCCCATTGATGGGATCGGAAGTACCGGGAGGGGTAGAGGGGGAAGTAAAACCACCTGTAACGTTCACGAATTGAATCGGTAGGGAGGTAACAAGGGTTGCCGCTTGGACTGCGGGGGCAACTAGGGCAACGGTGGCGAAGGTGGATAATAAAACTGCAACTTGATGGCTTCTCATGATTTTTCCTTGTCTAATAAGGGGATAAATTAAGCAAATTGCCTGAGTTCAAAAGGTTTAGGGCAACATCGGCAGAAAATTAACATCGGCAGAAAAAAAATAAGCAATACATACTATCACTGTTGATGTTGATCGAGCATTTTAATTGCCAGCTTTTGGTTTTGTCAAGGAGATTTTTGGAAATTTTTCTTGACATAAAACAATTTACCTGCGTATATCCCCGAAAAAAGCTGATTTTAAAGTGAGCCATTCATAAGTGAATATTATCAAAACCCTGGACTGGGGATAGGAATTAATCTATCCCATCCCATGAAAAAGCCCTATTGGAGAAAACTTCAGTTTGTCAAGACTGTTTGGTACATTTTAGGAAAACTTGACATAATCTTTCATCTCAGCCGAGAACAAGCCAAATATCTTCATATAAATTTATGATTAGGGTGGGTTTTCTGGAGCGACTCAAGCGATCGCTAAAGATGTTATTATCTAGGACAGTCAGCTGAAAATTCCTGCAACTTTCCCGGCCACCGATGAGAGCGATCGCTAAAGATGATATTCTTTATATTCACCATGAGGATGTACCTGTTTATAAAAAAGGCGGTTCAGTGGTGAGAAATAGTTATTTTTGGGCGCTAAAATCGATCGCCTGTGGAGCGCGTCGGGGACAGGATTGGGAGTTCGATGCCGAGGTGTGGGTGGCGCTGGTGCGGATGTTGCTCTGTTTTGCCAATTCTGGCTATTTGGGGGATGGTGAGACAATTTTAGAGTTTACTGTCGATTGTCCTATTCCCGAACCTTTGCGGGGGATATCTACTTACTTATAGTCTCGCTGAGATAGTTAGCGGTGGATTCCACTAGGGGAATGGTATTTTCGTATAACATTCGCGTCGGTCCGATAATGCCAACACTACCGACGGGAGTATCTCCCTGTTTATAAAAAGCGGAGATAAGAGTACAAGGGCGCATGGATTCCAGAGTACTTTCGGAACCAATGGTGATTTTGACTTTTTTAGCTGATTTTTCTGGTTCTGGTCTTTGTAAAATCAGGGGTAAAAGGCGATCCTGTTCTGCTTCCAATAGATGCAGTAACATTTGTACTTGTTGCCATTGGGCGAATTCTGGCTGTCGAATGACTTCAGCGACACCATGGACGATAATCTCCGGGGTGGCAGTGGATTGGAGACTAGCGCTGATTTCTTGGCTTAATTGTTGGAGAAAATGGGTATAACGGGCAAATTCTCGCTCGATTTGCTGCCAATCGAGGTTAATTAAATCTGCCAAGCAATAACCTTTTAATTTTTCCCCCAGAAAATTAGAGAGGATTTGTAATTCTTCTGCTAATCCATCCTTCTTGTCCGTTTCCATAGACTCAGGAATCTCTATCATAACCGAGCGTGTTTGTAAACTATCTGTAACAATAATTAACATGATCTGCCGGCCCGAGACGGGGACTAATTGCAGATGACGCAGGGTATTGGTGAGGGTGTGGGGGAGGGTAACGATAGCGATATAACCGCTTAAACCGGCTAAAAGTTGGGTGGCCCGTTGTAGCAGACTTTCGAGACTCCAAGCGGGAGATTTAGCCTTTTGATGCAGATAATAGCCGATTTTTTCGCCGATACGGTCATCGGGAGTCATTAACTCATCGACGTAGAGACGATAACCCCAATCGGAGGGAATGCGTCCGGAGGAAGTGTGGGGTTGATAGAGTAAACCTTCTTTTTCCAGTTTACCGAGAGCATTGCGAATCGTGGCGGAACTAACAGTAAACTTGTACTCATCGAGTAGAGTTTTCGAGCCAACCGGTTCGGCCGTGGCGATATAATGTTGGATTGTCGCCTTTAAGATCTGTTGATAGCGATCGCTGAGATGGGTTCTAGCGGACATAGGGGAATAATCTTAACAAAAGATTTATAACATTTTTTTAGACAGTATAACGCTTATTCAGTTATCAGTTATCAGTTATCAGTTATCAGCTATCAGTTATCAGTAGTCAGTAATCAAGGTTCTTCGTTACTTGGTATGGTTCGATCGGGGGGCATAAATCGACTAAATCCTTACCTGACAAGAGATTTAATTGATTAGTTCGCTCTAGATCGAAAACAATTGACAAAAATAGCAGCAATGTCTGTCTCTATAAGGGTTTCATTCCTTATAACCCCGTCCATTGCATAAGACAAACCGAGGAACCGTAATCAATGGGGAGAAAGGGGATGGTTTACCCCTCTTTTTTCCCGATGGGGGCCATGAAAATTAGTAGCGGGGAATATTAGGATCGACGAGAAGGGAATAAGCATCGATGCCGCCGTTAATATTTTTAACATTAGTAAAACCCTGACTTTGTAGCCATTGGCACATTTGCAGGGATCTCATGCCATGGTGACAGATAACGAGGGTTTCCGCTTGGGGGTTGAATTGGGTGGCAATAGTGGGCGACCATTCTCGGTATTGACTCAAGGGTAAAATGGTAAAACTGGCCACAGATGCGATCGCAACTTCCTCTGGTTCGCGCACATCAATAAGTTGTAAATTAGGATCATGATCGGCTAAACGGAGAGCGAGTTCATGGACGCTAATTTCGGGAATGCTCATAGATTTGGTCTTAAGAATCGGTTATCTTTCCTTTAGATTAGCAAATCGGGCGACTCCGAGCGGTTAGGGACTTGCGTAGGAATAATATCGCAGCCAAGTGGGGGGATTTGGTCAGTGCCAGAGCGGGGGGGTGATATAATGGGGAAACGGCAGGTATTGAAGAGATTGATGCTTTTTAGTACGCCGATTAATCGACAAGCTGAATTTTGATGAATATTGAACAAGCCGTTATCGAAAACTTGCGAAAACTTCCTTTAGAAAAGCAACAAGAAGTCTTAAACTTCAGCCAATTTCTAACTCAGATAACTTCGCCAAAAATTGAAGAGATGACCTCCCAAGAAAAAGCAGAAGATTGGCTAAAATTTCTGGAAAGTCAACCCAAGGATACCCCCGGATTACCCGATGAAGCCTTAGGGCGTGAAACTATCTATGACTAATGGCTAAATATCTATTTGATACTAATATTTTACTGAGGCTGAGTGACCGAATTTCCGCTAATTATGCCTTAGCAAGAGATGCGACCTATATCTTAATAGAGCAAGGACATAAATGCTGCTTGACCTCACAAATTATCATTGAGTTTTGGGTAGTTGCCACCCGTCCTACTGAGGTTAATGGGTTAGGCTGGACTCCTGAAAGAACTAAAAATCAAATCAATCAATTTCTAACCAGATTCACTGTCCTCGAAGAAACGCCAGAGATATTTACCCTTTGGTTTCAATTAGTCACTGACTATAACATCAAGGGAAAAAGGACTCACGATATTAGGCTTCTGGCTGTTATGAAAGCTCATAGTATCACTCATTTATTAACCTTTAATCCTGATGACTTTGTTCCCCTTCCTAATATCATCATCCTTCAGCCGCAAGACTTACTTAATCCCTAATGGTGAGGGGAATTCTGGGGAACAGAAAAAAGCGCATTTGCCCCCGGCTGGATTTCAGTTAAGCTTTGATTAGAGGTTATTGTAGGAGAGAGTTATTGATACCGAATAGATTCACCGATAGGTATTGCGCTGAAGCTATCTTGTCCTCGGTTTTTTATCCTCTGATTAATTTCTAAGTTGTACTGTATTCTCCCCCCACTCCCCCACTTCCCCACTCCCCAGCTTATGATTCCCCTACAATTAACCCTAAAAAATTTTCTCAGTTATCGTGAGGCAGTGCTGGATTTTCGCGGATTACATACTGCCTGTATTTGTGGTGCCAATGGTGCGGGAAAATCCTCTTTACTCGAAGCAATTACTTGGGCAATTTGGGGAGAAAGTCGCACCTCGATTGCTGATGATGTGATTCATGCGGGCAGCGATTATGCGCGGGTAGATTTCGAGTTTAGTTATGGGGGAGAAATCTATAAAATTATCCGTAGTCGTCACCGGGGAGGGAAAGCTTCTGGTTTAGATTTTCAGGTGATTAGTGATCAAAGTTTTCGTCCTTTATCGGGCAAAAGTATTAAAGATACCCAAGCACAGATTAATACTTATCTAAAAATAGACCATAAAACTTTCATTAATTCTGCTTATTTACGGCAGGGACAAGCGGACGAGTTTATGAAACAGCCTCCCAGTGGTCGTAAACAGATTTTAGCAGAATTATTGCAACTTGATCGCTATGAAATTTTAGCAAATAAAGCCAAGGATATATCGAAACAATTTGATGGACAGTCCCTCCAGATCGAGCAGCAGGTAGAAAGTATCAAACTCCGTCTTCAGGAGAAAAATTCTTATCGGGAGCAGCTGCAAGAGTTAAACACCCAAATTGACCAAATTAATCAAGAACAAGAGGTAAATAATCGGCGTTTACAGCAACTACAAGGGGAAGAAAATCAGCGTCAGAATTGGGAAAAACAGCGGCAGTGGCAAAGAGAACAGGAGCGAGCTTTATTAGCAGAAATCGAGAGATTAGACCGGGAAAAAGTTAGTCTAGACAATCAATTAAATCAAATAAGGACTATTCTTCATCGCAAAAATGAAATCATTGCCGCCCACGAGCGCCTAATCAATTTAGACCAGAAAGAGGCCAGTTTGTCAAGTCAATTGCAAGCTTGGCAACAGGCCCAGTATGATAAACAACAATTAGAACAGAAATTACAGCAAAAAATTAACGAATTTACCCTTCCCATCCAGCAAACGAGCGCTCGTTTAGAAGAATTGGGAAGACAGGAACAAGAAACTCAAAAAATTATCGAGCAAGCGGTGGATATTCAAGCAGGATTAGAGAAGTTAAATTATCATCGTCAACGTCTTCAGGAATTGGATAGATTAGCTTTAAAATATGCTCCTTTAAATAGCCGAAAAGCTGATCTAAATATGCAGTTGGAACGGGAAAAAGCTGGCATCAATGCTCGTCGGGAACAACTGCAAAGAAATCGGCAACAATTAGAGACAGAAATTGGTCGTATTCCTCTACTAAGAGAGGAAGCTCTCAATTTAGCCAAACGAATTAAGGAACTAGATAAAAAACAAACCTATTGTGAACGAGTTGAAGAAAAGGAAACTCTTAAACAAGTGGATAAAAAAAGTTTATTAGATCAACAGAAAAGATATGAAGAACAACTTTTAGAGTTAACTGATAAATTGGAAAAATTAAATATTCCCGATTCGGTTTGTCCTTTGTGTGAACAGAATTTAGACAGTCATCACCGTGATCAAGTAATCAGGAAAACCCATCAACATCAAGAACAAATTCAAGAGCAAATTTGGTCTCTACAGGAAGGGATGGCAGACTGCGATCGAGATTTAAAACGTTTACGCGAGGAATTAGCCCAAATTAAACAAGAATTGCCAGTAAGATCGAATCTACAACAAAAATATGTGCAGTTAGAAGTCAAGTTAGAAACTATTGAAGAAAAGGAAATAGAACTAGAGAAAACCGAGGAGATACTTGCGGAGTTAGAAGCACTTTTAAGCAGTGGCAATTATGCCCTAGAATTACAGCAAGAATTGCAAATTGTCAATCAAGAAATTGCCTTCTTAAACTATGATGAACAAAGTCATGCTTTAGTCAGAGGAGAAGAAAAAAGATGGCGTTGGGCAGAAATTCAAGAATCAGAACTTAAGCAAGCAAACCGTCGTTTAGCTAATATCAAGGCTGAGAAACCTAATTTAATTAATCAACTAGCTAGAATAGAAAAAGAGAAGCAAGAACTAGGTCAAAATTCCCCAATTAAACAGGAAATTGAACGCTTAGAAAAGCTTATTCAAAACTTAAATTATGATCGCAGTGAACATCAGAATATTCAAAATCTGATCCGACAATTACAGGGAGTAAGATTACAGTATCAAGACTGGCAACAAGCGGAAAAAAATTATCCAGAAATAGCCGCTAAAATCGCTGACATTGAGCAAAGATTACAGCTGCGAAATGAGGATCGCCAGAAGCTGAATCAGGAGTTAGCAAATATTAGTCAAAAGATTGGTACTTTGACTGACTATCGCCAAGAAATAGCCGCATTATCGACTAATATTCAACAGCGAAGACAGATAATTGATGGATTGCTCTCCCAAAAAGGTCGGGTTGAGGAGAAGTTACATCAACTGGAAACTTTAGGTAAACAACTGATAGAAAAAGAGAGGGATTTAGCTAAAGTTAAAAAACAATATAGAGTTTATAAAGAGTTAGCCCTAGCTTTCGGAAAAAATGGTTTACAAACTCTGATGATTGAGAATGTTTTACCAGAGTTAGAAGCACAAACTAATCATATTTTAGCTCGCTTAACTGGTAATCAATTTCATGTGCATTTTTTAACCCAAAAAAGCGGTAAAGGTACTAAGAAACAGCAACAAAAGTCAATCGATACTTTAGATATTATTATTGGTGATACCCGGGGATCCCGTCCCTACGAAACCTATTCAGGAGGGGAAGCTTTTCGGATTAATTTCTCGATTCGATTAGCTTTAGCGAGATTATTGGCACAAAGAGCCGGAACAGCCCTACAAATGCTCATTGTTGACGAGGGATTCGGAACTCAGGATGCGGAGGGATGCGAGCGCTTAATTGCGGCAATTAACGCTATATCCGCCGATTTTGCCTGTATTTTGACGGTAACTCATATGCCTCAATTTAAAGAAGCTTTTCAACATCGCATCGAAGTCCGCAAAACCGAACAGGGTTCTCAATTAATGTTATTATCCTAGGAAAAATATTGATGTAAAGATGGAAAAGATTACGATCACAGTAAAACTATTTGCTATTTATCAAGAAGTCTATCAAACTTCACAATTAAACCTCGAATTTCCTGCCCACACTTCCGTGGCAGCAGTGTTAAACTATATTATAGCCCCCTATCCTCAATTAGAAAGATGGCGGGATGTTACTCGTTTTGGAGTTAATCTTCAGTTTGTTTCGGGAGAGAAAATCCTCAAAAATGGCGATGAGATAGTTTTAATTCCCCCCGTTAGTGGTGGCTAAATGGAGATAGGGAAAATCACAAAAGTTGACTGTCACCTTTTTTCCTTTTTACTTTTTCCTTGATATCCCGTGTCTAACTGGCAAATTCCCCCATCGGTAGAGCTTCCCCAAGAGTTTTTAAAAATAGTCCAAGACTACACCCCAGAGTCGAATGGCAGCGTCGTGGCACAAATATTATGGCATCGCGGTGTCCGGGATGTGGTGACTCTGCGGACGTTTCTGGATGAGAAAGCTTATCAGTCAAAAACTCCCTTTGATTTTGGGCAAGAAATGAACTTCGCCGTCAAAAGACTGGAAAAAGCCCTAAATAAAGGTGAAAAAGTGACTATTTGGGGTGATTTCGATGCCGATGGTGTCACCGCTACCAGTGTCCTCTGGGAAGGATTGGGACAGTTTTTCCCAGCTGATCAACAGTTAGATTATTACATACCCGATCGCCAAAAAGAATCCCACGGCCTCAATTCTCCTGGTATCGAGAAACTAGCGCGTCAAGGAACCAGTTTAATCGTCACCTGTGACACGGGAAGCACGAATATCGCCGAAATTGACTATGCAAAAAGTTTAGGCATCGATATTATCATCACCGATCATCATACCCTACCCGACGAGCGCCCCGAGGTGATTGCCCTGATTAATCCCCGCTACTTTGTGGAAACCCATCCTTTCTATCATCTTTCTGGGGTTGCCGTTGCTTATAAATTAGTGGAAGCGATGTATTTAACCCTGGCAGATATTCCCAGAAAACCCCTAGAAAATTTACTGGATTTAGTTGCGATTGGTTTAATTGCCGATTTAGTCAAATTGACGGGAGAATGTCGTTATTTAGCTCAAAAAGGTATGCAAAAACTGCAAAATACTCAGCGTTTAGGAGTTAAAAAATTACTCGATTTATGTAACAAAACCGGAGATAGACCGATGGATATATCCTTCGGTATTGGACCGCGCATTAATGCCGTCAGTCGCATTTATGGCGATGCCAGATTTTGTGTGGAATTACTTACCAGTGAAGATGAAAAACGTTGTCAAGAATTAGCTGAACAAGCGGAATTAGCCAATATTCGTCGCCAAGAAATCCAACGGGATATTATTAAACAAGTTCAGAAAAAACTAGAAAGAATTGATCTTTCCACCACTAATGTAATTATTTTAGATGATCCCCAATGGATGGCGGGAATTTTAGGATTAGTTGCGGGAAAAATTGCCCAAGAATACCAGCGACCGACAATTTTATTAAGTACCAGTGAACCACCTTTTGCTAAGGGTTCCGCTCGGTCAATTCGCGAGATCGATCTTTATCAATTAGTATCCTCTCAATCCCATCTTTTACATCGTTTTGGTGGTCATCCTTTGGCCGCAGGTTTAAGTTTAACCATAGAAAATTTACCCCTATTTATTGAGGGAATTAATCAACAATTGCGACGCACAGGAATTGATTTAACTTCCCTTTCTTCCCAGATAGAAGTGGATGCGGTGGTGACGGTTTCCCAATTGGGAAAAAGTCTATTTAGAGAATTAAAATTACTGGAACCCTGCGGGATGGGTAATCCGACACCGAAGCTATTAATTCAAAATTGTTATTTTCACAATCTTTGGCATAAAAATCTTGAAGATTTCAAAGGCAGAAAAATCGCTTATCCCCGGACAACTTTTGAGATCTGGGATAGTTCAATCGAGCAGGGTTTCCCCGGTATGTGGTGGGGTCATCACAAAGATGAAATTGCTGCCGATACCCGTTATGATGCCGTAGTTGAATTAGATTTTAATACCTACAAAAATCGCTATGAAGTGCGCTTAATTGCCCTGCAACCCTATCAACAAGAATCCCTAACCTATAGCAATAAAAAAGATTTTTTAATCGACAATCGCCATCGAGAAATTAGTCAAGAAGTTAGCAAATTAAATCCCCTTTTTCTCTGGGAATGTCCCCGGGATTGGACAAAACTTTCCCGGGAATATCAACAGGCAATTTTACGCGATAAAAAGTTAGTTCTTGCCTATGCTAGTCCTTTAAAAAAATCCGCTCACACCCCATGGATAAACCTTGTTGGGATCGGGAAATATTTAGCTAGAACTAAAACCAGTATTTCCCGTCAACAATTACAAAACCGCTTAAACCTCAGTTATCATACCCTAGAATTAGGATTAATTTCCCTAGCAGAAAATGGCTTTAAAGTCAAGAAAAATCAAGAAAATTTATCCTTTGAATTAGTCAATCATGAGGCGAAAATTAATAAGATTGAGCAATTTCTAGAAGCGGTGGCCCTAGAGAACTTTCTCCAGCAATACTTTGCTACTGTTCCCCTAGAAATACTGCAAGCAATTCTCAATCATGAAGACTCGATCGATTTCTAGTTATAACCCTTATTTACTGATAGCTGATAACTGATAACTGATAACTGATAACTGATAACTGATAACTGATAACTGATAACTGATAACTGATTACTGATTACTGATTACTGATTACTGATTACTGATTACTCCTTGACCGAAGAATTTCGGAGGTTTCGCCAGGGTATAAACTTCCGTATTTTGTGCGATTGCTTGACGAATATAGAGAGGAGTTTGTAACATTCCTAGTAAACTCATGCCATCAATTAAACGTAATCCTCCCGTAGTTGTATCGGTGATTAATTCATCCACCACTTCCGGATCGGGACGAGTATTTAAAGGATGATTAGCACAGAGAGTAAAACCCCAAGGGGAACCATAACTAGGAGTAGGAGCGCAATAGGAATGAACGTAGGGAAAAACTGCTTTTAAAGTATTCACCAAACGCGCATGATACATCACCGAAGGAGGAGAAACTGGGCCAGATTGGACAACAACAATGCCATTTTCGGCCAAAACTCTTTGTAGTTTTTCAAAGTATTCTTTCGTGAATAGGGGGAAAGAAGGACCCTCTTCGATGGGATCAACCAGATCGGAGATAATAATATCCCATTTATCGTTAGTAGTGTCTAAAACTTCTAAAGCATCGGCCACAACTAACTGAAAACGAGGATCATCAAAAGTGCCTTGGTGCATTTCGGGAAGATGTTCCTTACAAGCTGCCACCACATCCCCATCGATATCGATCATCATCACTTTTTCGATTGTTTTCCAACGCAATAACTCCCGCGTTGTCGCACCTTCACCACCTCCCAGAATTAAAGCAGTTTTTGCTTCTTGGTGGGCAATCATTGCCGGTTGCACTAATGCTTCATGATAAATAAATTCATCCCCCGTACAAGATTGCCATTTCCCATCCAGTACCAAGGCTTTTCCATAGGCCCCCGATTCAACAATATACATCTCCTGAAAAGCGGTTTTTTTGTAGGCTAAAATCCGCGAAACCCCATGACTATAAATGTCCCAGGGGGTAATATATTCGTTAACCCATAGATCCGCTTTTAGTTCACTTCCTGCCATAACTAATCCTCCTTGGGGTGAAAAAGGCACGATCCATCATTATACAACAATTGACAAAATTCGATCGATAACCTGAAATTATCTCCGGGTAATCCCGAAGCTGCCGATAATCGATCGCTGAAAAACGGTAAGCTAGAAAAGATTAGCTCCAAGTAAACTTCTAGCCACTAACCTATGACTAAAAACGAGACTACCGAGAAAAAGATTTTTCTCCTAGATTTTGAGAAACCCCTCTACGAATTAGAATCCCGCATCGAACAGATTAAAGAATTAGCCCAAGAAAATAGCGTGGATGTCTCGGAACAAATTAGTCAACTAGACGAACGAGCTAATCAATTACGTCGTGAAATTTTTAGCAATCTCACCCCTTCCCAAAGGCTACAATTAGCCCGTCATCCCCGGCGCCCCAGTACCCTAGATTATATTCAAGCCATCACCGATGAATGGTTCGAGTTACACGGTGATCGCGGTGGTTACGACGATCCCGCCCTTGTGGGTGGTGTTGCCCGTTTTAACGGTCGTCCCGTGGTGATTATCGGACATCAAAAAGGCCGGGATACTAAGGATAATGTGGCTAGAAATTTCGGCATGGCTGCCCCCGGCGGTTATCGTAAAGCCATGCGTTTAATGGAACACGCCCATCAGTTTAATCAGCCAATTTTAACCTTTATTGACACCCCCGGCGCCTGGGCGGGGGTGGAAGCGGAAAAATTAGGTCAAGGAGAAGCGATCGCCTATAATCTTCGGGAAATGTTCCGTTTAGATGTGCCGATCATTTGTACTGTTATTGGTGAAGGTGGTTCCGGCGGTGCTTTGGGCATTGGGGTCGGCGATCGCCTGTTAATGTTAGAGCATTCTGTCTATACCGTGGCGACTCCCGAAGCTTGTGCCGCCATTCTCTGGAAAGATGCCAAAAAATCCGATAAAGCGGCAGTTGCCCTCAAAATTACCTCAAAAGATTTAAAAGAGTTAAATATTATCGATCAGATCGTTCCTGAACCCTCCAGAGGGGCCCATGCTGATCCGATTAAAGCGGCAGCCAATTTAAAAGCCACTATTAGTGAAAATTTAGAGGCTTTATCTTTGTTAACTCCCCAACAACGGCGCGAATCTCGTTATCAAAAATTCCGCAATTTAGGCGTATTTTTAGAAGCTACAGCTTAATCAGTCAGCAGTGATCAGTTTCTTTTGTAGATTTGCTAGGCTTCAGCTTAAGTTTGAGGGTTGCACCCACAAAGCTATAATATTGATGGCAGGTTCAAGGACAAACCAGATGAAACGGCTCCTTCCCCAGCAAAAGTGCAATGGCATGGACGAGTATTATGGCTAGGCATAGGTTGCATCCGTGGCACGGAGAAAGCAGTCATAGATAGGGCAATTAGGGCTGTTTTTGAGCGTTATCACCTCTCTTTAGCCGCTATTGCCGGTATCGCCACCCTTGACATCAAAGCTGATGAACGGGGTTTAATTGCCTACTGTCAAGAGAAAGGATTGCCCCTAAAAACTTTTACTGCCCAGGAGTTGAGAGATATTAAGGTCCCCAATCCCTCGGCTATTGTCAACAAGGAAGGGGGAACCCCTAGCGTCGCCGAAGCTGCCGCTTTAAAAATGGGCGGGACTTTGCTAGTCAGCAAGCAAATAGAAGCAAAATCGGTGACGGTGGCGGTTTCTTTGGCAGCAAGGGAATAGAGAGGCTAACAAATCAATGCTTAAACAGGTTTTATTTCTTAGTAATGGTCATGGCGAGGATTTAAATGCTAGTTTAATTCTGGGGGAATTACAAAAAATTCAGCCCCAATTATCTATAGCTGCTTTGCCTTTAGTGGGAGAGGGAAAAGCTTATCAAAAATTGCCAGTACCTATTATTGCCCCCACTGCCACTATGCCCTCGGGGGGAATTATTTATACCAATCCTTTTAATTGGATTAAGGATATTGGGGCGGGATTAATCGGTCTAACTATTAAACAAATTCAGGCAGCTTTTAAAGTTAGCAAGGATTGTGATTTATTGATAGCAGTGGGGGATATCGTACCGATTGCGATCGCTCGCTTAACCAGTCGTCCTTTTGTGGCTTTTATTGTTTCTACTTCCAGTTATTACGAAGGTACAATTAAATTACCTTTACTGACAGAATTATGTTTGAGATCAGACAAGTGTTTGAGGGTTTTCACTAGGGATAAATATACAGCAACAGATCTACAAAATCGGGGTATTAAAAAAGCGATTTTTGCTGGTTATCCGATTATGGATGTCTTAACACCAACGGGTAAAGATTTAGAATTGGATAGTCAAATTCCCATGATTGCTTTATTAGCGGGGAGTCGTTTACCCGAAGCTTTAAGTAATTTAGCTTTACAGTTACAAGTCTGTGAGGAAATAGTTAAAATTAAACCGATGCAGTTTCGGGCTGCTATCGTTCCTAGCATCAGAGAAACCGACTTAGAAAATTTAGCTAAACAAGAGGGATGGCATTATTTAGGAGCGGGAAAATTAGAGAAAAATGAGGCTAAGGTGTGCTGTTATCGTGATGCTTTTGCCGATATTCTACACCATTGTGACGCTTGTTTAGCCATGGCAGGGACAGCAGTAGAACAAGCGGTAGGATTAGGAAAACCCGTCCTACAAATACCCGGATTTGGTCCCCAATTTACCTACCCTTTTGCTGAGGCACAAATGCGCTTATTAGGGGAATCGGTGATAACTATTGGAAAGAAACCCACGGAGGTAAATTTATTTAAAAATGCTGCGGTTAAAATTATCGATATTTTGGCAGATTCTCGTTATTTACACAGATGTTTAGAGAATGGCAAAATTAGAGTGGGAGAGTCTGGAGGTAGCAGGAATATTGCCGAAGAAATTTATATGAACTTAGGGTGTTAGCGAGCGCATAATGCAGCTTAAAATTAACTCAATTACCTTTTCATTAAACATCGTCATTTTTCTGAACAGATAAAAATTCCCCTACTGCTTGATTAAAAGTTTCAGGTTCCCCTAAAAATGCCCAATGATTACCTGGTATCTTTTTAATTTCTAGAGACGTTAAATACTTTTTATAGGATTGAATTTGCCAAGCAGTGCGATTTAATCCCTGTTGGGGAAGGATTAATAAACTGGGAATATCTAAAGTTTTAGTTAATCCAGCAAACCCCATGACATCCTCAAAAATTTCCTCGCGTGCCGATAAAGTAAATTTACTGCTCCAACTGCCATCAGCTTTTTGTTCGATGGCATTTTTAAACACCTCTTGCTGTAAATTTGACCAACCTTTATATTGTTTTAATTGACTAGCGATCGCTTCTATGCTCTGATAACTATCAAAGGAGCGAGTAATCTTTAAAAAGGGCAAAACTTGATAGAGAATTGGAAAAGTTATCCTCATCCAACTAGGCATTTTATCGATAAAAAAGGGATCGACTAAAATTAAACTCTTAAATACTTCCGGCTGTTGAGTTGCCCAAATTGCCGCTATTTTAGCACTCCAAGAATGACCTAAAATATGTGCTTGCCTCCAACCTAAATGATTAATTAAAGCCCTTAAATCGCCGATATAATCCTGAAAGTGATAACCAGTTGCCGGTTTATCGCTTTCCCCATGTCCCCGCAAATCTGGGGCAATAACTTGATAATTTGAGCTTAAATAATCGCCCAAACTTGACCAAACCAAAGCATGATCCGCCATGCCGTGCAATAATAATAGAGGCCTACCTCGATCGCTCCATTGTAAATAGGAAATTGCCATCGAGTTATTGGTAAAAGTCCGGCGTTGTGGCATAAATTCTCGGCTGATTTTTACTCTATAATTTAAATATCACTTAATAAAACTTCATACAATGGCACTACAATCGCCGCTCACTGCCACTAGCTTAGAACAATTGTCTTGGACATGGCAAGGTCACACCATCCCCTACACTGTGCGGGGAGAAGGACAACCCCTAGTATTAATTCACGGTTTTGGCGCATCTATCGGTCATTGGCGCAAAAATATCCCCGTTTTAGCGGAAAATGGCTATCAAGTCTATGCCCTAGATCTTTTGGGATTTGGGGGTGCGGATAAGCCCGCTTTAGATTATAGTCTCAACCTTTGGCAGCGGCAAATACAAGACTTTTGGCGGGAAAAAATCGCAAAACCGACGGTATTTATCGGTAATTCTATCGGGGGACTGATTACCTTAATGCTGATGGCAGAATCTCCCGAAATCACTGCCGGAGGAGTAATTATCAACTGTGCTGGAGGATTAAACCATCGTCCCGAAGAATTAAATTTTCCGCTGCGTTTAATCATGGCTGCCTTTACCGGTTTAGTTAGTTCTCCCGTGACAGGAAAGTTTATTTTTGAACAGGTAAGGCAAAAAAATCGCATCCGTAACACCTTAAAACAAGTTTATCGCGACCATACCGCGATTACCGAGGAATTAGTCGAAATTCTCTATCAACCCTCCTGTGATGCGGGTGCGTGGGGAGTGTTTGCATCGGTGTTGACAGCACCCCCCGGACCATCTCCCCAGGAATTATTACCGCCAATCGATCGCCCTTTATTGGTACTCTGGGGAGAGGATGACCCTTGGACACCGATCGCCGGTTCGGTAATTTACCAAGAAAGAACCAAAATGGGAAATAATACCCAATTTTATCCGATTGCCAAAGCTGGTCACTGTCCCCACGATGAACATCCCGAAAAAGTTAATCAATTAATTTTGAGTTGGCTGTCGGAAATGGGGATTTAGTCAGTTATCGAAGATTTTAGCGATTAATAGTTACTGGAGAAATCTGCCAATCGGGGCGAAGATTTTTCGCCCCCCGGAGATAGACGTGCTGCATTTCCCCTTGTAGTTTGGGAGTATTAACGTGGAGAATTACGCGAATACACTTGTCGAGACTACCAGCGACCTGCATCTGTTGCACATCGAGGAGGGGGACATTTTGCCAATGGGGACGTTCGCGAGCGATAGCGGCGGGGAAAATCACGTCTAAATCCTGAGTTGCCGTAAAGATAACACTAACAATATCATCGGGATCGAGACTATTGTGGATTTCGATCGCTTCGAGGAGTTCTGTTACTGCTTCTCGTATAGCTTCAATAGTATTAGCCGTTACTGTCGTTGCTCCCCGAATGGCTCGAACCTTCCACTGCACGATTGTCATCCTCCGCTAATCCTGATGAGTCAATTTTAGGGGTTAACGCGCCCTTTTTCTCGACTTTAATCTGGTCATCAGGGTCGGTATAACCACAATAGTTGTCCGTTAACTTCTAATTCAAATTCTAGACGCTGTAGGGTTTTTTGTAATCCTGGGGGTATTTGGGAACGATTGCCCGTCAGACGACTGAGGAGGGGTTTCGGTTCTTCGATAGTCTGACATTTAGTTTTATCTGGGGGTAATCCTGCCAATTCTAGCGCCCAAAGTCGGGCATCTTCCTCGGTTCCCAAGCGATCAACCACTCCTAATTCTAACGCCTGTTGACCGGTAAAAATGCGCCCATCGGCAAAACTTTTCACCTGATTGACATCTAAATTTCTCCCTCTGGCGACGGTTTGCAGAAATTGCTGATAACTGGTATCGATCATATCCTGGAGAATTCTTTCTTCTTCATCAGTTAATTCTCGATCGAAGGAGAGAATATCTTTATAAGGGCCCGATTTAATCACTTTAAACGAAACTCCCACCTTATCCAACAATCTTTCCAGATTGTTCCCTCTCAGGATAACACCGATCGAGCCGGTAATCGTGCCGGGGTTAGCCATAATATAATTAGCCCCCATACCGATATAAACGCCGCCAGAGGCGGAAATATTGCCAAAACTAGCGATTATTTTCGTGGTTTTTTGTAACCGCTTCAATGCTTCGTAAATTTCTTGGGAATCCCCCACGGTTCCCCCGGGGGAGTCAATGCGGAGAAGTAGGGCGGGATATTGCCTTTCTTTGACGATTTCTAGGGCTTTTAAGACTCTTTTGCGGGTATCGGAGGCAATTGCACCTGTAATTTCTATTCGAGCGATTTGTTTGCGGGTTTTCGGTTTAAAAGGCCAGACCATCAGGTTTAAATATCTCTCAAAAAAGGACTCTTTCTAATCTAACGCTTTGATCGTTCTAGGTTAAGCAGACATTATATTTCAGAATTTAAGGACAAAATGTCTGGTTAAGTGTATAATAGCATTAAGTGACCAGAGTTGAGGTAGGCGAGGTGAACATTTGGGCAAGGTGGAATCCTTTAATTTAGATGGCTTAGATCTGTTTTTCAATTCTCACGATCATTGGCCACCTCATTTTCATGTTCGTAAACCGGGCCAATGGGAAATTAGAGTTTTTTTCTTACTTTGTAATCAAGAAAATGGTCTAAATTTTCAGGTGAAATGGCCCGCCAATGCCAAAATATCTAGTAAGGAAAAAAAGCAAATACTCGACCACGTTTTAGCCAATCGTTCTGCGCTCCTGATTGAATGGGAGGTAAAAGTCTGTACCTAGGGGAATTAATCATGTTAAACAAGCCAGAAATTACTGTTATAATTGAAGATAAAGAAATTTATAATTTCTTGCCAGAGTTTCAATCTGTGCAGATTCTTTCTTTACCAGATTTAAAGAATATTGATTCCTTAAAAAACATCTTTATTTGTACTTCTTTGACCAGTTTAAAAGCAGTGACAGATATTGCCAGAAATGCTAATGATAAACATCATCTGCGAGGTCTTTTTATCCGAGCAGACATTGATTCTATCTGCTTGCCGCAACTATTTAAACGGGCCAATTTACGCACCCTGCGAAATACCCTCGTTTATCGAGATTTTATTTTACCGACAAGGGTGATTAATGCTTGGAGTTGGGGAGCGCAAGAGCATTTAATCGCCACAGCTTTAGTTATTGGGGAAAGTTTATTAATCAGTCGCTGTGATCTCAATGAGCTAGAAATTCCCTTTGCATCTATGCCAGCTTTACAGCGTATTCCTCTAGAAGAAAGAGAGAAGTTTATTATAGCAGAAGATGGTAGTTATATTCATTGGCCAGTCGTGGACATTCATCTTGATATAGAGGCTTTTTTGAGTGTGATTGAACCAGTAGCAAAACAAAAGTTTGCAGCGATTAAATTAAAACATGATCAGATTTTTGGTCGAGCGATTGCCTCTTTACGCAAACAGCATCAACTGCGACAATCAGATATTATAGGAGTATCCGAGCGTCAAGTGAGACGCATTGAACAGGGAGAAGGAACAAAGGTAGAAACCCTTAATTTATTTGCCCAAGCTCACAAAATGGAACTTAATGATTATCTTGATGCTGTTGCTGGGTTAATCGATAATACTTCAGTAGATTTGGATAGTTTTACTCATCCAAATATCCCAGAAATAGATGATTTATTTAAACTTATGGGTACTGAAAATCCTGTTGAAGTAATAGAAAAAAAAGTTAACTCCGAATATATCAGTAGAGAGGAGTGTAACTAATGAAAGTTTTAATTGACCAAGATTTAATCACAGAAATATTGCTTAATCGTACAGGTAATAAATCATGTGAGTCGGGTAGGAAGCTTTGGGAGGTTATTAAAAGTCCCCATCAATCTCAAGAAATAATTTTTTATATAACTAGGCCGTGCGTTCAAAGGGTTTATACCCTGAGCAGTATGAGTTCATCAAAAGATGCTGATAAATTGATTAATCTTCTGGAGTCTAGATTTCATATCTGTGAAGGTTCACCTACTATTTTTCAGAATGCGCGTCAATACGATTCAGATATTGAATCAGCCATCGAAGTAGAGTGTGGTTTGGCCCTCAAGGGGTGACAAAGGGGTTCAAAGGTAATCAAGATAAAGACTCTAGCCAAATGAACCCAAAAGAAATAGAGTGGTTGAGACAACCACCCAAAATTTCAATATGTTACCATCATTCTATCAGGCCTGTTTACAAGCC